>JALVEG010000386.1 GCA_027031145.1 Saprospiraceae bacterium
ATCAAGAGGAGCGATAGTCTCTAAAAAACCTGTAACTTCTTTTATTTTCATATTTTTATTTTTTTGTATCTAATCAGGCAGGGTGCTCTTTTATTAAAACGTCAATTTCTCCAGACAATTCATCATTTGATCCAAAACATTCTTTAACTTCTTTTTTTCTTTAGTATTAAAAATCAATGTGAAATCATGTTGATATTTAGTAGGAAGACTTACTTTAAAATCAGCTTTAGCTTTGCAGGCAAGCGCATGAAGATGCTCTTTGTCCGATATATTTAAATTTAACAAAACATCGAATTTTTGGGAATCCAATAGTCCCATTATGTGTTTTTTGGGAAAACCAAGCCAATTTATCGAACTATAATTGTACACAGCCATTCCAAAATCCATTAATTCACCTTTTGAATCAATATAAGATAACAATTTTATATTTTTACCGGAAGCTTTTAATCGGGCTGCAAAATCCAAAATAATTTGCCGGTCGGAGTTTTCCGTTCCTTCAAACAAGATTAGAATATTTTTTGACGGATTAATTCCAGCTCCCTTATCGGGATTTATTTTTTGAGAATCCAATATTTTTCTTAAACCCCTTTGATATAACTTGTCCTTCAATCCCAATTCAAATTATTTTTTCATTCTTTAATTTCATCAAACTGACCGATATTTTTATATCTTTCAATCCTTTGGGAAATTAATTGGTCAGTATCCAGTTCCATCAATTCCCTGATTTGTTTTGAAATATGACTTTTTAAAGTTTTTGCCATTTTTTCAGGATCTTTATGTGCTCCCCCCAGTGGTTCTTTCACTATATCATCAATAAGTCCGAATTCCAACATATGTTCGGGAGTAAGTTTCAACGCTTCGGCAGCTTCTTCTTTATAATCCCAGGTTCTCCACAATATAGTCGAACAGTTTTCCGGCGAAATAACGGAGTACCAGGTATTTTCCAACATAAAAACCCTGTCTCCAATACCAATACCCAAAGCACCACCTGATGCACCTTCACCAATTACATAAGCCAAAATAGGAACTTTTAAATTTGCCATTTCAAACAGGTTTCTGGCAATAGCCTCTGCCTGTCCTCTTTCCTCAGCTTCTATACCCGGATAAGCTCCCGGAGTATCTATCAAAGTAATAACGGGATACCCGAATTTTTCAGCCAGTTTCATCAATCTCAGTGCTTTTCTGTACCCGTCAGGATTTGCCATACCAAAATTTCTATATTGTCGCATTTTGGTATTTTCGCCTTTTTGCTGACCAATAATTACAACTGTCTGATTCCCGATTTTCCCTATTCCACCGATTATCGCTTTATCATCTTTGAAGTATCTGTCTCCATGTAATTCTATAAATTTCGTAGTAATATTATCGATATAAAACTGTGTATAAGGTCTCAACGGATGCCTTGACAATTGCACTCTTTGCCATCCTGTCAAATCTGAATAGATCTCTTTTGATTTTGCATTTATCTTTGTTTCCAACTCCTTGATTTTATCACTGATATCAATTTCTCCTTCTTCATTTATCTGCTGCAATTTTTCCAATTGCTCATATAATTTCTCAAGTGGTTTTTCGAACTCTAAAAATACCATATATGTCGTTTTAAGTTTGAAATAAAACACTAAATTATAAATTTGAATGGAAATCGGAGATAATTAAAAAGATTTTTTTAACATATTTTATTTTTCTATATATAAAATATGGTACCTGTTTGGATAATTCCTGTTTTATATTTAGTGGAAATGAATCAATGATGTTTTTATCAAAATCCGCCCTTTGTTTTATCCCTTTTTTTTGTTTATAACCTTATTAATCCCCCGCTGGCGGGGGTTTGGGGGTGGACCTTGTAAAATATAATTTTATTCAAGTTACCATTATGTATCTGTTTGGAGTTTTCCACCCCCTTTTTCCCCCGGCCCCGATGAAACACTCCGTTTGTTTCACGGGGTAAACAGCGGGGGATTAACACCCGTTTCAAAATTAAATTAGTAGTATATTCCGGCAAACAAGATACTCATTGGTTTTCTTCTTTCACTTCTGAAAATATTAAAACATCTTATTTACAAATGTACTTCGTAATAAATAAATAAATAGTATCTATACAGATAAGATGCTTTTGAAATAAAAAAAGTTTTTCAGATAAAATAATTCTATCGGAGCAATTACTTATATTGAATCAAATACTTTTTTGAAAATTTCGAGTGTCTTGATTTTACCAAAATCGGAGAGATGTATTTTATAATACAAAATCAATGACCGGATCAGTTTTTGTTTTTCTTCTCTGCCAATAGTAATATCAATTTTTCCTTCCATATCAGAATTTAAAAATTTGCTTAATAAAAAGGATTCCCGTTCTGATAAATGATCATTATGAAAAGGAATATTTTTAATAAATTTACCTTCTCTTAAATCAAATATCCTGTTGTAAGCCGAATAATTGGAAACCGGCATAAAACCAAGAAATTTACTCATTTTTACAAGAAAAACAATATGAAAAACCGAAATACTATTTCTGGTTTGATCCAAATATATCAATGAGTTCTTAACAAAATCAAAAAACTCTTTATCGGGTTCTTTTCCCTTAATACTTTTACTTATCATTTCAATAAGAAAAAGAGAAATCGAATATTTTTTTATATCAAAAGGTAAATTTTTATAGATATACTCCATTTTTACCTCTTTTATCCGGTTCATTCCCGCACCTTCCTTATTGTAAACAACAAGATTCAAGATATTCATAGGTTGCAATATTCCCGCTCCTGTTTTTGCATTTTTTTTCCGGACACCACTTATAATATATGTTTTCAAACCCAGTTGATCGGTCAAAACATCAAGTATCAGACTTGTTTCCGAATACTTAACCGATTTTAACACTATTCCCTGAGTTTTTACTAACATTTTTTTAATTATTATAATACAAGTATCAACTCTGGCAGAATCATTTTTACTAAAAATAACACCCTGCCTAAAAGTTACTATTACAAAGATAAAATTTACCCTTGATATATCTCAGTTTAAAATATAATTTGCAATACTATCCATATTTTTTTATATAAAATACATAAATTATAATAAATTCCTGTATTTTTAACCGTATTTATCTGAATAGTGTCTGCACTAAATTTTTAATAAAACGGAAAAGATGAAACTAAGAATTTATCACATTCTTTTGTTGTTATTATTCTCTAACTATTTATTTAGTCAGGAATATATAGCAGGAGAAACTTATTTTGGCGACCATGACTATATCGAATATAAAGCGGGAAACCTGCCGATTATCATTTCCGCTCCTCATGGAGGAAGCATACTTCCTGATAATATTCCTGACCGGAATTGTTCAGGATGTGTTTATGTTCAGGATGCTTATACCGAAAATTTAATTCGCCAAATTTACAATGCCATATATGAGGAAATCGGATGTTATCCTCATATTATTATTAATCGATTGCATAGAAAAAAACTTGATGCAAACAGAGACATTGAAGAAGCGGCAGACGGCAATCCAATAGCAGAAAAAGCATGGTATGACTATCACAATTTTATACAAATAGCCAGAGATACATTATTAAAACAATATGGTAAAGGAATATATATTGACTTACACGGGCACGGACATTCCATTCAAAGGCTGGAGCTTGGTTATTTATTGAATAAATCAAACCTGCAATTACCCGATGCCACTCTCAACGGTAATAATTACATCCAAAAAGCGAGTATTAAAAATCTTGTATTCAACAATATTTCCAATTCCGGTTTTTCAGATCTGATCAGGGGAGACAAAAGTCTTGGTGAAATGTTTGAACAAGAAGGATTTCCTGCTGTTCCGAGTTTAACTCAACCCTATCCCAAAGATAATGAAAAATATTTTACCGGCGGTTACAATACCAAACGATACGGCTCAAATAACGGAGGCACTATTGATGCTGTTCAAATCGAATGCAATAGAAAAGGAGTCAGGGATAGTTATAATAACAGAGAAGCCTTTTCAAAATCAATAGCCATAATACTAAAAGAGTATCTTGAAACCCATTATTTCGGAGAAGAATTTATTAGTAATAATTGTTCTTTAATGCTTACAGATGATATTGTTGAACCTCTCGCAATAAAAATATTTCCGGTTCCGGTAGTAAACAGATTGAATATCGTGCTGAACCGGAAAGTATATAGTCCTTACAATATTACTATTTATAATGATCTGGGAAAGCCGGTATTTAATGGCGTTTATTCTCATTATCGGTTTACCATTCCTGTCGATTTTTTACCAAAAGGAATATTTTTATTAAATATAAGATCTTCGAAAACATATCGTAGTATTAAATTTATCAAAAACTTTTAAAAATTATATGAAGATTTATTCCTCCAGAATTTCAAAACAGGAATTAGATCGTAATTAGGGTTAATTCCTATTTTGATGTGCCAGCAACGTAAAATTAGCTTATGAAATGTACTCTCTCATTTACTATCATTTCTTATGGGGCTATTCACATAAAACCACTCTCGAAGGTATACGTCTCAAGGGATAGGTACCAAAGGGACAGATATCGTAGTTTTTACCCTCTAACATAAACCACGTATTTTATGTGGAAACGACAATATTATTTTTCTATTGATTCTATAGGGAAAAGCTAATTTTCCCCGACAGGGGATAAACGTGAATAACCGCCGGTGAAACCGGTGGTAAATGCTTTATAGGGTTACAACTCCGACACGTGTCCCTTTGGGAATGGAGTTGAATGTAATTCATTGATTGAAACAATTGGTGTTTATTAGATTTATTGAACACCTTTCGGCGTTCATTTTCCCTCTCATATTTACCCCGCATTTCATACGGGGCTAATCACATTAAACCACTACCGTGGTTTTTGCCATCTAACATAAACCACGTATTTTATACGTAAATGGAAATATTGTCTTTCTATTAATTTTATAGGGAAAAGCGAAAAAATGAAATGCACCCGAAAATAAATTTGTCCATGTTAATTTTGGGATAAAAAATAAAGATAACGTCTTCTTTAGACTACATTCTCATTTAGCTTAGCATATCAAAATAAGAATTAAACCGTGATTAGCTTGAAAAATAGACCGGATTCAAAATATTTTTTAAATAAATTGTCTTTTTAAATAAAAAAAATCTTACCTTTGCACTTCGATTTTCTAAAGATCATTAAAATGGATTATTTGGAGCGTTTTTCTATCCCGTTAAAAGGGATGAATCCCGGAGTTCACGAATTCCGGTTTGATATTGATAATGAGTTTTTTAGCAATTTTGAAAATTCCCTTATAAGTAAAGGAATTTATGATGTCAAATTGACTTGTGATAAAAAAGAGCGCATGTTTATCCTGAATTTTGAAATTTCGGGTAAATACTCTGCAGCTTGTGACAGATGTCTGGCACAAATTGAAATCCCAAGTCTGATCGATTATACATTTTATTTGAAATATGGTTTGGCAGGAAAACAAAATGATATCAGGGAAATAGATGATGTTATTTTTATTGATGAAAATGATTATAAGTATAACCTTGCAAATATTATCTATCAAATGATAGTTATTTCTTTACCATATCAAAATGTATATGATTGTGAAAATGACCCAAATCCAAAATGTGATTTTAAAATGTTGGAAAAACTGGAAAACGAAATCGAAGAAATAGAAAGTGAAAAAATAACAAATCCCGTTTGGGACAAATTAAAAGATTTTTATAAAAATTAAATAAACAAAAAATGGCACATCCTAAGAGTAAAATATCGAAGCAGCGCAAGAGAAAAAGAAGAACTCATAAAAAGGTAAAACCACAACAAATCAATATTTGTAAAGTTACCAATGAAGCGCATCTTTATCACCATGCATATTATCATAATGGTGATCTGTATTACAAAGGAGTAAAAATTATTGAAGAAGAGGGTATTTTAGAATTATAGGTTTTATAACTGAAATATTTTCTAAAATATTTAATACATGAACGTACAAATAAATAAAAGTCCCCTTCATATATTTGAAGAGGGGCTTTTGTTGTTTTATATATAAATAGTAACTACTCAGGTAGAATCATTTTGATTGAAAAGCATCCTACCTGAATAGTTACCTTAAATAATTAATGCTATGAAAAAAGTTATATTTTCAAATGATGCCCCAAAAGCCATTGGACCATACAGTCAGGCAATTGAAGCTAACGGTATGCTGTTTATTTCAGGACAAATCCCTATGGATCCAAAAACAGGGAAACTGGTAGATGGAGATATTGTAGTTCAAACCGGACAGGTAATGGAAAACATTGCCGCAATACTTAAAGAAGCGGGATATTCATTCAGTGATGTTGTCAAATCGACTTGTTTGCTCAGCGATATGGATAATTTCGCAGGGATGAATGAAGTTTACGGTAAATATTATAAAGAAAATCCACCTGCAAGAGCTGCTTTTGCAGTTAAAACCCTGCCGCTAAATGTGCTGGTTGAAATAGAAACTATTGCGGTTAAGGGAGAGTAGTTGGGGGTTGGAATGACGGAATGATGTTTTTTTTTGCACAGCAGCCCCCTCTGGCACTCCGCATAGGCACAGCGCTCCCCCTTATAATTTTCTCCACTTTGTTACGAAAATGATAGGGGGAAGTAGCAACCCGCAAAGGCAGGGTAATGAAAAAGTGCAGGTTTTTTTGAAGTGGAAGTTTTGGACTGTCAAATTTATTTGACAGAGAAATAGTTTTGAGGATTAAAAAACCAGCGGGGCGACATTATGGTAGCAATGACAGGCAAAATTCATTAAAAGCCCCAGCGGGGCGACATTATGGTAGAACCTGATATCCAAAACCGCATAGTTATTTTGGCGGTATTTTTGTGGCGCAGCAAACAAAAATAGCGACAAAATAAACATGGAAACAATGGATTGAAAAAATGATAATATATTGTAAAACTAATTGAATAAAATAATATGAAGGACGTTCTTTCAGCTATACAACCTACGGGAGATATGCACTTTGGAAATTATTTCGGTGCGGTAAAAAACTGGGTTGATTTACAGAAAAAATATGATTGCGTATTCGGTGTTGTGGATTATCATGCTATTACGATGCCGTTGAATTATCAAAAATTGAGAAATAATACTTGGGAACTTATTTTCAATTTGATAGCAGTAGGAGTAAATCCTGAAAATTTGTTTATTCAATCCCTTGTTCCCGAACATACGGAACTGGCCTGGATACTTAGTTGTTTTACTTCTTACGGGCAATTGACAAGGATGACCCAATTCAAAGACAAAAGTGCCAAAAGCAAAGAAGAGACTAAAGACAGTTTTGTATCGGCGGGATTGTTCAATTATCCTGTCCTGCAGGCAGCAGATATTTTGATTTACAGACCAAAATATGTTCCGGTAGGAAAAGATCAGGAACAACATCTCGAGCTAACCAGAAATATCGCTCAGAGATTCAATAACTCTGTAGGTAAGGAGTATTTCAGATTGCCTGAAGCATTATTTACCGAAACACCTAAGATCAGATCCACAGCAGATCCTTCAAAGAAAATGAGTAAATCAGCAGGTGAAAAACATTATATTTCGGTTTTTGCCGATGAAAATCGTATCAGAAAACAGATAAGAAGTGCAGTAACCGATACGGGAGAAAATATCGAAGGACAAATGAGCCCCGGAGTAGGAAATCTTTTTGAATTATTAAAAGCTACGGAAAAAATTGATGATTATAATAATTTGATGGCAGATTACAAGTCGGGAAATCTTAAATATGTGGAATTAAAAGATGCAGTTGCAGATGCATTGATCGAAATGTCAAATAGCTTCAAAGAAAAGAAATCAGAGATCCTTGCAAATAAAAAAGATGTGAAAAACCAAATCAAACAATCATCATGGGAGATAAGGAAAATCGCACAGGAAACATTAAAAAACGTCAAAGA
>JALVEG010000387.1 GCA_027031145.1 Saprospiraceae bacterium
ATTTCTACGTTTCAAGAGTACAAGAAAGTTAAAAAACGAGAAGGTTTTGTAAAACTGCCGGTTTGGACTTTCAAATTTATTTGAAAGAAAAAACAGTGGAGTATGTCAAATAGATTTGACATTCCAATTTCTACGTTTCAAGAGTACAAGAAAGTTAAAAAACGAGAAGGTTTTGTAAAACTACCGGTTTGGACTTTCAAATTTATTTGAAAGAAAAAACAGTGGAGTATGTCAAATAAATTTGACATTCCAATTTCTACGTTTCAAGAGTACAAGAAAGTTAAAAAACGAGAAGGTTTTGTAAAACTGCCGGTTTGGACTTTCAAATTTATTTGAAAGAAAAAACAGTGGAGTATGTCAAATAAATTTGACATTCCAATTTCTACGTTTCAAGAGTACAGGAAAATTAAAAAGCAAGAAGCTTTTGTAAAGAAACTGATAACTTAGATTCCCTTTTAATCCACCCCCTTAATCCCCCGCCAGCGGGGGAACAATACTCCCTAAATTATAAAAAAACATGTATGGATAAAAGATACAGCTTATTAATTGATATTCTCAGCTCTTCAAAATCCTGATCAACTCATCTTCTTTACTTCTCATTTCCTGTTGTTCTTCGGGAGTTTTGTCTTTATATCCCAGAAAATGTAAGATCCCATGAGAAATAACACGGAGCAATTCGTCATCAAAAGCCACATTTAGTTGTTTTGCATTGTCTTTAACCCTGTCAATACTGATATAAATATCACCTTCTATAGGATCATCATTCATTTGAAATGATAAGATATCCGTATAAAAATCGTGCTGAAGATATTTAATATTCAAATCCAGTAAATAATCATCAGAGCAAAAAATATAGTTAATCACTCCGCAGGTATTATGGTTTTTTATAATATGATCTATTAATTTTTCAGAGATCAATTCGTTTTTAGATAAATCAAAATCTATATCGGCATTGAAAAAATTGATTTCAGATTCATTCATGATGATGATTTAAATTTAAAAGTCATTTCTACCTTAGAACCTCGTTTTTTAAATTCCACTTTATTTGCCAGGGTTTTCATTATCATAACTCCTCTTCCACTTTCCCTGTCTATTCTTTCCATAGATGTAGGATCAGGAATAACTTCCGGATCAAATCCCTGTCCTTCATCCCTAACTTCAAACTTCAATTTGTTCTCTTTGACTTTGCATACCACACTTATTTTCTTACTACGGTCACCTTTATTACCATGATGAATAGCATTATTTACCGCTTCGGTAAGGCTGATTAAGATATCGGGATATAAGGCTTCACAAATTTGATATTCAATAGCTATTTTATCAATCCATTGCTTTACCAATTTGATTTTATCGGGATCGGATTCAAACTTAAGTTTATGTATTTTCATTCTTACAGATTAAACAATTTACATTATCGTATTCTGTTAATCTGACAATTTCACTATACGATCAAATGTAATTTATCAATATACATCAAATACTGTGCTAATTTTAACAATATTTTTTTCATTCTGGTTCAATTCATTTGCTTTTTATAAATTGGCCTTGTAAGAAAACAAATCAAATTTGATCAAAATAACGTAACTACTCAGGTTAAATATTTAGTTTAAACGAAATATAATGCGCTAAAATACTATATTAGCATAATAATATTTTCAAAACTTTCTGTTTAGAACCCTTTCTTATTTCCCTTTCGCTTGCGCCGAGTTCTTCGCCAAAGGCTACGACCGCCGGTGAAAGCTTCAGCGAAGGAGCAAAAAGGGAAAGGATAATTGAGAAAATATTATTATGCTTTCAACTCTCAGATAATCAATAAATAAACCACCTGAGTTACAAAATAACTATCGAGAGATTCTTTTCCCATCTTACAAAATTATCATTAGAGATTAATATTAGTATATCTAATGGGTGTATTTCATTTTTTCGCATAGCGGTTTGGGTTCTCCCTTATTTATCCCTTTGGGATTTATCCCTTTGGGATTTATCCCTTTGGGAGCCCCGTTGAAAATATTCTACGGGGTGAATCCTGTGAAATTTACGAAGTATTTCTACAGGAGGCGAGTTATGGGAAAAACGAAAAAATGAAATGCACCTTATCTATTCACTGTATAACAATCAAAAACCAAAGGAGCTATTTGTTAAGATTTTTAATATATTGATCCACTAATTTTTTATAAAATGGTTTTAGATCGGGTGAAATAGATTTATAAAATTCCAATTGAGATTCTCTTTCTTTTAGATATTTTTCTACAGCAGGAGGCATTTTTTTCTCTTTATCAACAGCCGTTTTTGATTTTCTTTGATTGTCATATCCTCTTTTTCTATCCGCTTTATCAGCTTCCAATAATCTCGAAGTTATTTCCTGTTGTCTTTTTATAAGTTTAGCATCCAGTTTTTTATTTACAAGATCCTCTTCTATCTTGTTCATTTCATCAATCATTTTTTGCAATTGATTTCCTGCCCCTTTACCTTCTTCCTGTTTT
>JALVEG010000388.1 GCA_027031145.1 Saprospiraceae bacterium
TACTTTTGCATTTTAATCAAAAAATATAAATATGTCATTTGAAATAGAGGGAAAACTTCATAAAAAATTTGAAACAGAAAGCAAAACCGCAACTTTTCAGGCAAGGGAATTTGTAATTTATATCGAGGACGGAAACTATCCTCAGTATATTAAATTTCAATTAACACAGGACAGATGCGGTTTAATTGATAACTTCAATGAGGGAGATGTTATAAAAGTAACATTTGACCTAAGAGGAAGAGAATGGAATGAAAAATATTTCACTAATCTAAATGCTTGGAAAATAGAAAAAGCGGTTGACGAATCTTCTTCCCCACAGGAAAATATTCCCTTCCCCGATGAAGATCAAATGCCGGCAGATCCTAATTTTGAAAATAGTGCAGGAGAGATGGAAGATGATTTACCGTTTTAACCGGTATTATAAATAAAAAAACTCCATCTGATAAATCAGAGGAGTTTTTTTATTTCAAAATTTAATTTATTAAGCTGTTATTTTGATGATTTCAACATACTAGGTTTCCCTTCAGGTACACCTTTTGTTTCGTCCGGTTTTAATACTTTTCCGTGTATCTTGATTATGTGTTTATTATTGGCTGCTTCATTAGTAACAAGAGTAACTTTTTTATGAAATGGTCCGATACGATTAGTTGCATATCTGATTTTGATTTCTTTTGTTTCACCGGGTTGAATAGCTTCTCTGGGCCATGTTGGAACAGTACAGCCACAATTACCTCTTGCACTTTTAATTATTAATGGCTCCTTTCCTGTGTTTGTAAACTTAACAACTCTATAAGGATCTGCATTTTTTTCAATAGTACCATAATCAACATCCAGTGTTTCCAATTCCATTTTTGGACCGTTAGGGTTTACTTCCTGCTGAGTAGCAACCTCTGCTTTTTTTGTTTCTTTTTTTGTTTCCTGCGCAAAAATCATTGAAGATATCGCAAAAATCATTAAAAGGGACAATAAAAATTTCTTCATTTTAATATTTTTATAGGTTAATAAAATAAAAATTCAAAATAAGTATTTATTTAAATAAGGAACTTACGGAAAAATATCCTTATTAAAAATAGCTCCACTATTATATATATACTCAATTTAAATACAAAAATAGATTAAATATTGTGAAACAGGAATATTTGCCTTGTTAATGATAAGTTAATCTTTTCTTACACCAGTTTTATTCCTCCGAAATTGCCCGAACTCATGAATAAGAACACCGCATTATTTGTGTCCAACTGATCGATGAAACCACCAAGTTTTTGAGGATTATCAAATACTTTTAAATTTTCATTCCCAAAATATTTTACTATTTCCTTTTTATCTAAAGGGGGCATTTTTTTCATTTCCAGAGTATGCGGATTAAAAAGGACAGCTGAAATATCAGCATTATTCATCGTGTTTTTGTATTGAGGCAGGAAATCCTTATTCAAGCTGCTAAAAGTATGCAATTCATAAATCGCATACAATTTTTTATCAGGGTATTGGCTTCTGACTGCATTTATAGTTGCTTTCAATTTTGCCGGTGCATGAGCAAAATCAAGAAATTTAACGGTTTTTTCATCTTCATATATCTTTTGAAGCCTTTTTGAAGCTCCTTCAAAATCAGCAATATATTTCCAAAAATCATTTTCATCAATCCCCAGTTGGTTGCAGACCAATAGAGCGGCATTAAGATTTGCCATATTATGTTTTCCAAAAATCTTCAGAGAATGTTGTTCCTTTATTCCTGAATATGGAAGAAGATTAATATTTTTTGAATTTTCTGATCTCTTTATAATTTCAACCACTTTTTCATCATTTTCATAATAGATCAGTGTCCCTCCTTGTACTATTTTATCAACAAATATCTTAAATTGCTCTTTATAATTTTCGTAAGTAGGAAAAACATTCATATGATCCCAGTCAATACCTGTTATTACTGCGATATCCGGATAATAATGGTGAAATTTAGGCCTGAGGTCAATAGGTGAACTCAAATACTCATCTCCTTCAAGAATTATTACCGGAGCATCTGAAAACCTAACCATCAGATCAAATCCTTTAATATTTCCTCCTACCAAATAGTCAAAATCCTTTCCTGCTTTTTTCAATACCCACATGACCATGGAAGTTGTAGTGGTTTTTCCCTGACTTCCACCGATTACAACCCTTTTTTTATTCTTTGATATACTGTAAATGAATTCAGGATATGAATATATTTTTATTCCCAGTTCCATCGCTTTTTTAAGTTCCGGATTATCTTTTCTGGCATGCATCCCAAGTATAATAAAATCAAGATCATGAGTGATATTGTTTTCATCCCAACCTGTCTTATTAGGTAATAGTCCTGCTTTTTCCAGTCTGGACCTTGAAGGATTATAAATTTCATCATCAGAGCCGGTGATAGTATGCCCTGCATTCTTTAGTGCAATTGCTATATTATGCATGGCAGCTCCACCTATAGAGATCATATGTATTTTAGACATCAGTTTTTCTTGTTTTAGTTCAAAAAGAAAGAGAAGCCCCGTGGGACTTCTCTTAATACGTAAAATTTTAATAAAAATTACAATTTAAAGTTTCAAAGACGCACCTAATGCAAAAACCAATGCAGTTTTGTCATAAGTTTCTTTATATGCACCAAAATCTTTTTCGTATTCATCATAAGATGTTGTTGAAACACCAAGATCGATATCAAGTTTTGAAGTAGGATGAACTACAAAACCAAAACCGATTGTTTTTGTTGGCAAAGTATAACTCAATGATGATTGATAAACAGAATTAGGATTAGTCTTGGTCATTAAAAATCCTGCACTAACACCAAACATACTGCTTATGTCATATTGTAAACCGATAGCAAATTCAGTTGAATTGCCAGCCAGTAATGTTTTATCTGTTGACCCTGCAAAAGTGGTTTCTTCACCATTTGTTACAAATTCACCTGCTGCATTTCTTTTTCCATATTTTGCAGCTTTGTCAAAGTAATAATGGAATCCTGTCTGAAGTTTTAATTTACCCATATTGTATCTCAATCCTGCAGAAAACATAGCAGGCATTTCAGCAGGTATTGTATCTCCATCTGTGTACAACCCAATATCATCTTTTATAACTTTAGTTATTACGTTCATATTTGTTTTCATCTCATATTTCAGTGCAAGCCCAAGATTACCAAAATTGAAGTCAACTCCTACAAATGGAGTTATACCTGAACCTGTTTGCTCAACTTGAAGTTCTTTGTCTGCTAATTGGTTTGCAGTAGCTGAAAGAACTGCTGAAGTACCGTCAAGTTGTGCTATTTGCCCATTTAAAGCAGGTGTTGCTTGCGTTATAGCTCCTGAAAACTGCTCCAATGTCAGAGCAGAAGGGTCTGAAATACCAATAGCCTGACCTGCCTGAATCAATGAATTGTATGTAGCATCATCAACTGCACCTGCAGCTTTTGCCTGAGCTAAAGTAACACCTCCAAATCCTCCATCAATATATGGTTGTAATAGAGCAGGTATCTGAGTTATTTGAGTCAATTGAGCTGATAAACCATTAAGCGTAGGAACGGCTTTTTGATTTAGAAAGTCATCGGCTCTCATTGTTTGTCCACCATTAATAACCGAAATATCTTTGATATAACCATCGTATTTGTTGCTTGCAGATACATATCTGGCACCGGCAGCAACAGAGATCATATCATTGATCTTGTAAGATACAGCAGCCTGGAAACCAAAATATGTAGATGCTCCCGTGATTGAGGAATTAACATCATAACCCGTTACGGAAAGATCCACTCCAGCTTTATCTCCAATATCTTTCAATCCGGCTAAAGAAGCTGGAAGTCCTGCTAACTGATATTCAAAATCAGGTAATCCTTTGTCAAATTCAGCACTTCCACCACCACCAATTACAGTGAATCCTGCTGAAAAGGCCAAATTCCCTTTTTTATAAACAGCAAAAGCGGTAGGTAAGAAAGGAACAAATGTCTTTCCTTCGTAAGTGTCATTATTCAATCCGGCGAAAGTAGATTTTACTGTTCTGGATTGCTTAACGGTCTGTGAATTGACCTGTAGATAAAATCCATCTTCAAGTTGTGTTAAACCTGCCGGATTGAAAAATACGGCATCTACATCAACAGAAGCATCTCTTGCCATCATTCTTACCCATGCAGCACTTTGGTTTGTGTTGGTCACAATACCTCCTGCAAAAGAAAGTTGGGACAAAAGGATAAAACTAAAAACTGTAAAAATTGCTTTTTTCATCTTTTAAAATTTTTTGTTATAAAATAGTCTCATTTTCTCAATTCATTCAAACGGGAATGATTGAGTTGAAGATATGTCTCATGTATTCATAGAATGGAATTATCCATTCGCTAAGCCAAAGGTAGTAATTATTATTGAAATTTAAAAAAAATAATAAATGTTTTATGAAAATTACTATATGATAAAGTTTAAATCAAAATGAGTTTATTTGTTAAATATATTTGTAAAAATTAAATAACTACTCAGGTAATATGCTGTTGAAATGAAAAGAATCGATTTTTTTGCCAGATGAAGCTTATTTTTTGAAGGCATCGTGTCTTGTCAAATGTATTATGATATAAAAGTAGAAGTGATTTTGAGATATAATAAGGCAAAATTTTTCTGCATAGGCCTTTGCTATGGATAAAATTTTTAACGAAGTTATATCTCTAAAGAACGATACTTGGTATAACAATAATATCTTTGACAAGACACTAAAGGAGCTACGTCAAGAAAAATAGCTGAAATATGGAAAAAAGAGTTTTTTTCAATCAAAATGATTCTACCTGAGTAGATATTATATATTTACTTTCTCTTTCTTATATGATTTGGAAGTGCCTCCCGATAATAATGCTTCTGAAAGAGCAATTAGAAATATCAAAATATAGCAAAAAGTTTCAGGACAATTTAAAACAGGACAAAATTCTTTTGCAATAATTCGATCTGTTACTGATACTATTAAAAAAGAGAACTAAATGTATTGCAAAATCTTCAACTAATTGCTAACTTCGTACCTGAGTAGTTACATGATATTTATACTCAAACCAAATAGCTTTTCAGTTTTTTATTAGCTAAATTACTAATTTTAGTTTTTCCTCTTAGACTTGATCCTGATTGATTTGGGAATGGTGCAATACCACAGTATTTGTGTTAAATATACATATAATTGATATGAATACATTCCTGTGTGTTCAAAAATAAATAATATTTCCTTCTTGTAAAACTACTGGTTTTATAAACCCATTTATCATTTTTTTAAAGCCTTTTATTGGATTATCAACTTTCAAATAAGCTATGTCATTCATCTTCAGTTATCCATAAATAGTAATAATTATAGTCTTTCATTAAAGTTTAATTCTATTTAAATCCCGCTCCTCGCATACTTACTTTCTTGAAATTCAGAAAGAGATTAAGCAGTCCCCAATTAACTCACGGTTTTCCGTGATATTACCAATACCCCTATTTGCGGTGTACCACGGACAGGTTGGAGTACTTAAATTTGTGCATTTATTTATCTTAATATACCATATATGAAAAATCAAAAAATACATCAGCCCCTATTTATAAAACAAAACTATTTTATAACCGGACTCCTTTTGTTTTGTTCTATAACTTTTGCCAATGCCCAAGCATTTATTACGACTTGGGATACATCTTATCCAGGACTCGGTACCAATGGTTCCTCTATTAAAATTCCTGCTTCTCCTTATTCAAACTATGATGTGGATTGGGATGATGATGGGGTGTTTGATGAATTTGGGATAGTTGGTCCAAAAGTCCATGATTTTGGAACACCGGGGATATACACTATTAGGATTCAAGGTGATTTAAAATCAATGGAATTTGATAATGGAGGAAGTAAGCTCAAGCTCATATCCATCGATCAATGGGGGAATATTGCTTGGACATCAATGAGTAATGCATATAGTGGCTGCGAAAATCTAAATGTGTTCGCAACGGATTCACCAGATTTGACTCTTGTGACATCTATGTATAAAATGTTTAGTGATTGTATTAGTTTAAATGCAGATTTCAATGGTTGGGATGTTTCTAATATTTCAAGTTTTTTTGCTACCTTTTTGAATTGCACATCATTTAATGGAGATATATCCAGTTGGGATGTTAGTAATGGCAATACTTTTAATTCTATGTTTAGTGGTGCTACTTCCTTTAATCAAGATATTGGTGGATGGGATTTAGGAAGCTCAAGTAAACCGATGAATTCTATGTTTAAGAATGCAAGTAGTTTTAATCAAAATATAAATAATTGGAATGTTTCTAAGGTTACAGATATGAATCATATGTTTGATGGTGCTACTTCCTTTAATCAGGATTTAGATTTGTGGGATGTGAGTTTGGTAGAATCATTTTCACATATGTTTGCAAATACAGATGTTTTTAATGGGGATATAGGTAGTTGGCAAATAGTTTCTGCAAATTCGATTTCCTATATGTTTTATAATGCTTTATCTTTTAATAGAGATATAAGTAATTGGTATGTATCTAACATTGTGAATGCGGAAAGATGTTTTGAAGGAGCGATTGCATTCAATCAAAATATAAATAGTTGGCAGTGGTTTTATCTTACAGATATATATAGAATATTTAAAGGAGCTACGGCATTTAATCAACCTTTAGATTCTTGGGTTTTCCCAAATGTTACAACAATCTATTCTATGTTTGAAGGCGCAACAGCATTTAATCAACCTTTAAATTCTTGGGATGTTTCAAATATTACAGATTTTTCTTATATGTTTAAAGGGGCAACAGCATTTAATCAACCATTAAATTCTTGGGATGTTTCAAATACTACAAGTTTTTATTCTATGTTTGAAGATGCTTCTTCCTTTAACCAAAACCTAGGTGACTGGGATTTTTCTAGTTGTGGGCCTTATGGATGTAGTTATTTTTTAACAAATTGTGGTATGGATATAACGCATTATGATAGTACTATCATTGGCTGGTCATCACAAAATGTAGATAATATAAGTATGTCTGCTGTTGGGCTTAAGTTTTGTTTGAGTGAAGATGAGAGAAGTAGCTTAATTAATGATCATGGTTGGCATTTTTCAGGAGACTCAAAAGATTGTTCGGACTATAGCTTTGTGACAACCTGGAAAACGGATAATCCGGGTACATCAGCCTCTACGGAAGTGACTATTCCTACATTTGTTGGCGAAACCTATAGTTATGATGTGGATTGGGAGAGTGATGGTGTTATCGATGATGTAGGTGTTACAGGTGATATTACCCATGATTATGGTGTGGCTGGAACATACTCGATTAGTATTTCCGGGACATTTCCACGGATTTATTTTAATAATGGCGGAGATAAAGAAAAAATACTATCGGTTGAAGAATGGGGGGTCAATAAATGGTCGAGTATGGCCAATGCCTTTTATGGTGCCATAAATCTAGTCGTGAATGCCGTTGATAAACCAGACTTAAGTATGGTGACAGATATGTCGTATATGTTTAGAAATGTAACAAATTTGGCAGGTGATTTTAGTGATTGGGATGTCAGTAATGTGAGTAATATGGAAGGGCTATTTAGTTTTACAAATTACAATGGTGATCTTTCAATATGGGATGTGTCACAAGTGACCAATACGGTTAATATGTTTAGAAATAACCCCGCTTTTGATGGTGATTTGTCACTTTGGGATATGGGTATGGTATTGGATATGTCACATATGTTTAATAGTGCTACTTCCTTCACTGGAGCTAGTGTTGCCAATTGGGATATTTCGTCTGTTACCAATATGTTTCGGACATTTAGAAATGCTTCCAGTTTTGATGTGTCTCTAGAAAATTGGATGCTCGGGCCTGTAACAGATATGACAGGGATGCTCAATAATACCAATATGTCAGTAGAAAATTATGATAGTACTTTGATTGCATGGTCAGCATTAGCGGTAAGTGGTATAACACTTGGTGCCCAAAACCTAAATTATTGTAATGGAGAATCAGCTAGGGCTAATTTGATTGCAAATAACGGATGGTCATTTGTTGGAGACAACTTGGATTGTTCCCTCGCCTGTGGCAATATAACATGGAATGGAAATGTCAATAATCAATGGAATCATCCTTTGAATTGGGACAAAAACAGATTGCCAATGCTCTGTGATACCGTTATTATTGAATCGGGAAGTAACGTAAATATCGCTGGTCCAACAGCTAAATGCTATAAGCTTCTGAATACAGGTCAAATAAATATTCAAAGTACACTTAAAATCAAAAACTAATTATGAAACATCAACCACTAATAATACCATTATTTAGTACTAAAAGACAACATCTTTTGTCTTCAATGAGCAAATTGGCCATTCACCAAAAGTCAAAAATAACCTTAATTGATTTTGAAAACATACTATTTTGCAAAGCTGATAGTAATTATACTATAATATTTCTTGAAAACAATAAAAAAATAGTCACGAGTAAATGCTTAAAACAAATTATTAATCATATAAATTCTCCTAGATTTCTAAGGATACATTCAAGTTATTTTGTCAACTTGTCCAAGGTTAATAACATCATTAAGAATGGAAGCTGGATGATAGAGATAGGGAAACATATGCTTCCAATTTCCAGGTCAAAAACACAAGAAGTTCTGAATGTATTTTCTTATTAAAATGTATTTTTTAAAAGTACTTGAATCAATTGTGAGATAAGAAATTCAGCGGCAATGTTACCAAAATTCAATATATTCCTGCTATTCCTGAAAAAAACATATTAAGTCTTTTGTCTTTTTTCCGCTTTTTGATATATAACTTGGATCAAAGGCTATTATTAATTCTCCACTATTCATTTCATCTATCTGATATGAATTAAATGTTATGGGCGCATTTCATTTTTTCGCATTGCGGGTTGATTCTCCTTTATTTATCCCTTTGGGAGGAGTCAGAGTCAAAGAATAGGAAAAGCGAAAAAATGAAATATACCTAATCTTATAAAATCAAAGCTCTTTTCAAAATTATTTCTATATGTTTGTTCATGATATTCGCCTTCCCTGCCCATTTGTAAAAAATTAAAGCGTCCTTCCATTCCAATGCACAATAGAAATATTTTTGAAATAAAACCCCTTTGCCATTTGGTTATTTCTCCCATTTTTCCTAATATTGTACTTATGAGGTCTTGACCTCAAGTAAATGCATCAGTAGTTTTCATTTTTGTAAGGATTAAAGATTATTACTGTTTTGGGATTTACGTCCAAGTTACGTATTTACTTTTTTTCACGAACTTTTGTGAATAAAACATTGCTATGAAACCACCAATATGTGCTATATGTAACAAAGACCTTAGAGCTAATATAAAATCCGGAGGAATAGTTAGGTTTAACATATCAGAGGAAGATAAAACTATTAATGATGCTAATAATAAAAAAATTGGTTTTATAGCACATCCTAGAGGTTTAGCCTGGTTTTGTGGGGAGCATTTGGA
>JALVEG010000389.1 GCA_027031145.1 Saprospiraceae bacterium
TTGGATATTTTATTGGTATGGAATATATTTTCTGCTTTTTCTCAACCGAATAATGCAAGTGTTGATATAATTTCGGTTAAGCAGGGAGTTGACGGATTGGAAGTTTCTAATTTTTTTTTAACTGAAGACCAATCTATTTGGTTGAAAACGCCTAATTGTCTCAATATTTGTTACCCCCGGCATGTAGAAAACATTTATTTTGGTAAAAATATCGGAGATATACACAGCAATCAAAATATTGTTGAAATAAAAGAAAATAAAGAATCGATAGATATTTTTTATCAGGGAATTATTTCATTTTTTGATCGATACAATAAAAAAACAAAGAAATTTGAGAATATATTTTTGACTAAATACAATATTTATAAACACCAGGAATATTTAAAAACGGTTTTATTTAATAACAAAATTTATATTTTTTCTCAAACCGGTAAAAAATTGGTTGTAAATGATGTTTATAAAGATAATGTATCTGAAATAGACATAAGCAATCTTTCAAAAATAAAAGATATTATTGTATATGAAACCGGATATTATCTGTTGTTGGATAATGGGAAAATCTTTAATTATAAGCATGACGGCAGTGTTTCACAAATCAAGATAGTAAAACCTCATAATTACAAAAAATATACTTTTAACGGGAAAACAGTTAAACAAAAAAGACAGATTTTTTATTTGGATAGTAAAGATAGATTATGGTATAGTATTCTGGGCTATCCCGGGGTTTTTGTCAATGATAAGTATAAAAATACAATGTATTTATTTAAAGATTTGCCAATAGACAAGTCTTATGTTTCAATTGCAGAAGATAAAACAGGAAAATTACTTTTTGGCAGCACTAACAGATATCGATTTACCGGGGAATTTTTTATTTTGGATGAAAATAATATTGTTAAAGAATGGCCATTTCTAATTTCCAAATTTAATTTGCCAAAAAAAATAATATCAGACGATTTTTATGATGAAATGTTTGTTAGTACTTATCGCAATTTGATTATTTTAAATTTTAAAAGCTATGACTTCTTTTCCAAATACTTTGTAAATCCTGAAATTAAAAATGAGGAAGGTGGATATGGGAATATAATATGGGGAATAAGTCAGATTAATGACGATAGTATTTTTGTAACCAGCGATTTTCCTTTCTGGGGTATATTTGACAATTCTTGTTCTGATACTGAAATTTCAAGATTTGACTATACAAGAGGAACTTTATTTTTTGATAATCAGTATTGCAAAAAGGATAGTACGGTTTGGATAAAAGCAAGGATTAAAAATACTTTACAACTTTTAAAAGTCAATCCTTTTAATAATGAATATGAGTTTTATAATTATCCGGAACCAATTTATTGTATTGCGACAAATGGAAAAGATAAGCTGTATTGTGGTTCGAAAACCAATGATAGTATCTACAATATTTTATATTATGATCCAAATAATAAATCATTGGAAAAGATACAAGATATTGCTTTTAAGCCCTCCTTTATGAAATTGGATTCGTCTGAAAATGTTTTATGGTGTTCAAATTATAACAGTGGAATATATAAGATTAATCTTGATAATGATATTAATAAAATTGTACAGCTAAATCTAAAAAGAAGTAGTATTAAATATTGGGGACTGAATTTTGGAACAAAAAACCGGATATATATATACACATCTCAGGGTTTATTTATTTGGGATATAAAAAAAGACAAGATTATTAAGCAATTGTCTGTGAAAAATGGACTTTCAGCTAATAATGTCTGTTCTGCACAAGAAGACATTAATGGTAATCTATGGATTTCAACTTTTAGCGGCCTAAATTATTATAATGTAAAAACCGGTATAATTCAAAACTACTATATTAAACAAGGGTTGCCAAACGATGAATTTAATTTATATTCCTCTTTTAAAGATAGTAAGAATAATATATATTTTGGAAGTGCAAACGGATTAATAAAAATTGATGTTGAGAAGTTTTATAACAAAAGATTTTCAATTTCATTGAGTGAATTGGATATATTTTGTGGAAATGAATACAAAAAACTTTTTCAATTACCAAAAGAAAGAATCAAATTTCACCGTCGCAAGATATCCAGTATACAACCGGTTATTGTTTATGATCAATGGAGAAATAAAGATAATATAAGATTTTTTACTAAACTTAGTCCTAATGATAATAACTGGAGTAAGTCAATAAATAATAATAATTTTGTTGTAAATAATTTGCAAACCGGAGAATATACACTGAACGTGTTGGCGGTTAATGATGAGGGCTTAATATCTAATATGATATCAGTTTCATTTGAGATTTATGAAAAATTGTATGAAAAACTGTGGTTTTTGGCATTTATTTTACTTTTGGTATATGGAACTCTGATTTTTAGTGGAATTTATTATTACAAAATTGAAAAAGAAAGAAAAGAAAAAAACAAACTTCAATTTGAAAAGAAAGTTTCTGAATTGGAGCTAGGAATTTTGCAAGGTCAAATGAATCCGCATTTTGTATTCAATTCAATCGGTGCAATACAGGGCAAAATCAATTGCGGTGATGATGATTCAGTTACACAGTACTTAAATGATTTTGCCAATTTGATGAGATTGTACCTTGAATCATCCAGATCAAAAACAATTAGTTTAAGTGAAGAAATAGAAATGTTGAAACTATATATTAATCTTGAAAAAATGAGATTTGAAGATAAAATTCATTTTGAGATAAATGTAGATTCGAATATAGATACTGAATATACTTCAATTCCCTCTATGATACTTCAACCATTTGTTGAAAATGCTATTAAACATGGATTGTTCCACAAAACTTCAAAGGGACATTTAAAAATAAATATTGTTGAAAGTGATGATGGAGACAATATAATTATTTCTATTATTGACGATGGTGTTGGGAGAAAACGGGCAAATGAAATATATCAAAAATCATTTCCAAGACACAAATCACGTGCAACTAAGATTATAGAAGAAAGAATAGAAGTTTTGAAAAAAATGCAAGATTATTTCATAGAAATAGAAGTAAAAGACTTATATGATGATGAACAAAATGCTTGTGGTACAGCTGTATATATAACAATTCCAAAATAGTGTCTGCACGAAAACAGATACTAAATATTTAACACAAGTAGTTGCTAATATAGTTTCTATTTATTATCTTTAAGCCTTAAGATCATGATGTTATGAAAAATACTATTTTTATTTTACTTATACTTCTGGTTTCTAGCTGCAAAAAAGCATTTATTGATTCTTTACCGGATTGTGAATCATCAAAACCGGTTTTTATCGCTCTACCGATAAATGAGGATATGATTGCCAATTTTATTCCTCTTGGCAATACAAATCAACCGTCTCATGTATTTCCTTCAGGACATCATTATTTCGATATAAAACCATCTACTCATAATATACCGGTATATTCCATTATGGACGGGTGGATTATCTCAGTCACCTCTGTTAAGCGGGTTAATGATCCTACATTTCAAGAGTACGATTTTACAATTGCTTCTTGCAAAGATGTACAGGTAACTTACGGGCATGTTAATTATTTGACTGATGAAATTCTGGCGGCATTACCTGAATGTACCGATCCGATAGAATATACAACCGGTGGTATAACCGGAGCAAGATGTAAATATAAAACGGAAATTGCCATCCATGCCGGTCAAAAATTAGGAGAGGTTAAAGCGAGTTCCGGAATCTCGGGAATTGATTTGGGAGCCACTGATACTCGGGTAGATTATCCTTATGTTGATCCGGATCGTTGGAATGAAAAAGGCGTTGACGAAACATATATTCATTCGGTAAACATATTGGATTACTATACTCCTGAAATCCGGAATATATTACATTATTTTATCTCAGATCTAAATATGACATGCATACACCGTACCATTGAACCCTTGGGGGGAGAGATTTGTTATGATATTGCCGGCACCGTTATGGGATTGTGGTTTAAGCCCGGAGAATCCTGTAATCCCGAAGATGTTCATTTATCACTAATAAAAGAAAATTTTAATCCGGCTAAACAAATGATATCTACCGGTATATCTGTTCCCGGATTAAATCCCGGTGCATACGAATTTTATCCTGAAAAAAACGGAATCGTTAATAGAGATTTCAGTCAGGTTACCAATGACGGTAAAATATATATGTTTCATAATTTTGTAAATGTTTGGGATCAACCTCTTTTATTTGATGGCGTTATCCTCATTCAGTTAATTGATGATCAAACTCTGAGAATCGAAAAACAAAACGAAAGCGATGGTCCTGACTGGAAGTTTAAAAATAATTATTTCGAGTTTAAACGTTAGCTGTAGAGTTTATAAATTTATTACGTTTATAACATAGGTTGTCACTATGAGATACTGTAAATAGTTTACACTTAATACTATTTGCAAATCACATTAAAATTTGAATGGTATGATTATTTTTATACATAAAAGACATTAAGAAATAAAAAGGTGTATTTCATTTTTTCGCATTGCGGGTTGGGTTCTCCTTTAGGAGTCAGAGGCGAAGGAAGGGAAAAGCGAAAAAATGAAATGCACCCAAATAAAATAGCTTTATCTGAGTTTTAGTAGTTGAACAAATTGTGCTTATTCAAATTTAAATTAGACATTCAATTGCATACAGAATCATATGAAATATAAAGAAAAAATCCGGTTAGCAGAAAAAGGAATTGAATTTATATCAAAAGGAAATTCACTAAATGACTACCAAAAAGAATTAGAAAATGATGGATATAATCAATATATAATCCAGAATGTATTAAGTAGTATCAAAAATATTGAAAGCTTTAATAAAAGTAAAAAGATTAAGGAGTTAGAAAATGATGAAAATTTTTTAGAAAGAAATATAAAATTCATTACAGAAGGAAAAACTATAGATGAGTTAAAAGATGAATTATCTAAAAACAAATTCACCCTTAATGAAATAAACACAATTATTGATAATGTTAAAAAATCTTTATATGAAAAATCAAAAGTTCAAATTAGAGAATTACTTTTAGATGGTGTAGCTCTTGAAAATAGTGAATTATCCATATGTGTACCTCCTAAATTATTAGAAGAATTTCGTAAAAGAGAAATATTGAGTATAATTAATGATTCAAGAAAAGATGTTAAAAAGTTAGTTTTTTTAAGTGTAAATGAACTTGAGATTATAGAACTTGTTGAAAATAATTTCTTTCCAAAAGAAGAAATAGAAAAATACATAATTAAATATAAAAAAGAATCAAATGATTCTTCAAAAAAATCTTGTTTTCAAACAATAATCTTTATTTTGGGAATAGTTTTAATTTTATTTGGAATCATGGTATCAATTTACCAACATAGAATTAAGTTTGGACTTATTCTTGGTGGAATTGGTATGGTTATTTCTGGATATAAATTTTTAAAGGAATAAATGTCATGGAAATTATATTATAGGCTTACTACGAGACCGTTGGTATTAATTAAAAAGAACATAATACACAAAAAAAGAAATTAGTTGAAACCAAGAGAATATCAAATAAAAATTCATTCAATAAGTAAATTTATAATTTCATTTATTGTTATTCTACTTTCAAGCATTTTATTAGTACTTGACAATCTACCGAAACCTGCGAATGAATTTATTTCAATAATACAGTTTATTTCAGTCTTTGTGACTTCATTTTATCTTGCCCATTTGATTGGAATGGCAAAAGCAAAAATAATTTTCACAGAACAGGAATTTATTCATATTTGGGACAGGAGATTTTTATTTAGTTGGGAAAAGAATATAAAAATACCTTGGGAAATAGTTGATAATTATTTTTTTCAAGAAGACAGAACTTTTTACAGTTTTATTATAAACTTCACAAATAACAAAAGATATAAAATATATCGACTGAATGTAATACCAATAAATGATGACTTCAAGAAATTGGTAAAAGATTTTCCTCGACTTTTAAATAAATATAAGAAAGGAACTGGCTCAAATAATGGGACAACAACTATAGAGGAAGGAGTAAGTATTTATGCAAGTAAAGGTTTTAAATGGATTTTTTACTTTATGACTTTTGGATTTATCATATTAATATTAACAAAAATATTTAATCCTGATTCGGGAACAACTTGGAGTTCATTAGGAGTAATTGGAACCGGATTACTGTTTTATGGTGTTATGATTAAAGAAAAAAAGAAAAACAACTAATACTGATGTATATAGTTTATGGCAGGTGAAGTATTAAGTATGAACGTTTTAGATATAAATGAACATCTGAGTATGTTGAAAGTTTTTCGATTCAAAAACCACCAAAAACCATATACTCAATATACCACATACTAACAAAACAATGTAATTATGGAAATAAATGAAAACTTAAGAAAGCAGATTTTTGAGATAATAAAAAATCAAATCAAGGATAATGATCCTCCTGAGACTAAAGCAACATATGATAGATTGCGAAGTGAGGGATATGATGATTTTGAAGCCAGACAATTGATAGGGCAATGTTTAGCTGTTGAATTATATAATGTCATGAAATTTAAAAAACCTTATGACAACGAGCGATATGTTAAGAATTTATTAGCTTTACCCAAAGAACCATTTGATTAGATTAATTGAAAAATAATACCAAATTTACTTTTCAAGATTTATACCGCTCTATTATCCATTCTTTTAACCAAAAAGGACAAAAAAATCCAAAGTCCATTGGATAATTTAATAAAAAACAATAACTTGCAGTTATAAGAAAAATAAACACCATTGTGTTTATATAGATGTTAGCCATAATTGAGGAACTTGGGAAAATCCAGTTGATTATTTCCACTAGCATTTAAAGTGAAAATAATTTTTAATTAATTATAAACAACTATTTTTCAAATTGGATATATGATGTTAGTTGTATTAAAGTAAAAGAATGAAGAAGATTTTTATTTCTTATTCACATAATGATAAAGATTATCTAGATGAATTACTTAAACATCTTTCTCCATTGAAACGAGAAGGATTAATTGGTAGCTGGATTGACAGACAGATAAAACCAGGAAAAGATTGGAAAAATGAAATTAATGACAATCTTATTAATTGTGATATTGCAATTTTACTTGTAAGTCCAGATTTTATTTCTTCAGATTTTTGTTACAATATAGAATATAAGACAGCTTTAAGACTGCATAGAGAAGGTAAAATTATACTCGTTCCTATCATTATTAGACCTTGCAATTGGAAGAAATTAGAATTATCTAAAATACAAGCACTTCCAACTGACGGAAAAGCAGTAAGTACTTGGAAAAACATTGATCAAGCCTGGCTAGATGTTAGTGAAGGCATTGAACAGCTATGTAGTAAAGAATTAATAAGTAATGATAATAAGAAAATAGAAATTAATATTGGAACAAAATTCATTGTTTGTGAATTACCTAGAGGCTTTATTATACTATCTGACATTATTAAAAATAAATCAAGTAATTGGTCAGTTTTGGCTTCTTATTACAATTGGGATGGTAAATGGATTAACAGTACTCATTATCATTCGTCATACTATGATTTTTGGAAAACAGAAGAAGGGTTGTTTACGCAATGTATAAAATTAGGAATTCCTAAAGGTGATATAGGGTTTGCTGAAAATGCAATTAGTTTGATGCTGAAAATCAGAGATGAAAAAAATAAAAACACACTTGAATATTTAGTTGATATTTTCAATTCTGAAACATGTCAAATTTCAATACAAGAAGGAAAGTACCTTGTTGATAAAACTAATTTATCTACAGAATTAATTGAATTACAAAACACGGGTGATATACGAGATTTATATTTTAAAGTTGATTTTATGATTGAAGAAACAAATCTTGGTTTTATAGAATTAGATAAAATTAGAATAGATTCAATAATAAGAGAAACCCAACTTCTTTTTTTTAACAAAGTTGGAAAAAATCATCCTGCATATGAACTTATATCCAATCACTATGATAAGCTGTCAAATAAGAAATATAACCAATTTGAATGGCTAATTGTATTGAGAAATATAATAGAAGACGCTTATCAATATTTTTAACTATGGCTAATTGTGTATGAAAACCAAAAGAACAATTTCTTCCTTCACTCCGATAAAATTAATACCTTTATACCATATTTTAAAGTTTACCGAATGACAATCGAACAATATATTGAAAAAGTAAGTACAAGACTGAAATCCGGAATTTCAAGAGAACACTCTTATCGTGGCGACCTTGAATCATTGATAAGAGAATTGGTAAAAGGTGTTGAAATAACAAATGAACCGGCAAATGTAACTGATTGTGGGAACCCCGACTACGTAATAACAAAAGGAAAAATACCAATTGGATATATCGAAGCCAAAGACATAGGAAAAGACTTAAACAGCAAAACTTATAAAGAACAATTTGACCGATACAAAAAAGCACTTGATAATCTGATAATAACAGATTATGTTTGGTTTAAGTTTTTTCAACACGGTGAACTAATTCACGAAATACGAATCGGTGAAATTGAAAACAATACAGTAAAACCAATTAATGAGAATTTTGAAGAATTTACCGATCTGATAAAAGATTTTTGTACTTATATCGGGCAAACCATTAAATCCAGCAAAAAACTTGCTGAAATGATGGCTTCCAAAGCCCGGTTATTGCAAGATATTTTGGAACGTGCAATTACTTCTGATGAAGAAACACAAGAAAATACATCTTTAAGAGAACAATATAAGACGTTTAAAAAAATCTTAATTCACGACCTTTCGCCCAAAGCATTTGCCGATATTTATGCACAAACATTGGCTTATGGAATGTTTGCCGCAAGATTGCATGATAAAACACTTGATGATTTTAGCCGACAAGAAGCCGCCGAATTAATTCCTAAATCAAATCCGTTTTTGCGTAAACTTTTTGCTTATGTGGCGGGACCCGATATTGACGAAAGAATAATGCGAACCGTTGATAATCTTGCCGAAGTTTTTAGAGCTACAAATGTAGATCAACTATTGAAGAATTTTGGAAAAAGCACCCAAACTAACGATCCGATTATTCATTTTTACGAAACCTTTCTTGCCGAATATGATCCGAAACTACGAAAAGCAAGAGGAGTCTGGTACACACCCGAACCAGTTGTAAAATTTATTGTTCGGGCAGTTGACGATATCTTAAAAACAGAATTTGATTTACCGCAAGGACTTGCAGATACAAGCAAGACAAAAATAAAAGTTCCGATACAAGGCAGTAATAAAATGCAAGAAAAAGAAGTACACAAAGTACAAATTCTAGATCCGGCAACAGGAACAGGAACTTTTCTTGCCGAAGTAATAAAATATATTTACAACAAACGATTTAAAGCCATGCAAGGCGCCTGGAGCAGTTATGTGGATGAACATTTAATACCACGACTAAACGGCTTTGAACTGCTGATGGCTTCTTACTCAATGGCGCATCTTAAATTGGATATGCTGTTGCGCGAAACGGGCTATAAAGCCACCAAAAACCAAAGGTTTAATGTATATCTGACCAATTCTCTTGAACCTTATCATCCCGATACAGGAACACTGTTTTCCAATTGGTTAAGCACCGAAGCCAACGAAGCAAATCATATAAAACGTGATACACCGGTAATGTGTGTGATTGGAAATCCGCCTTATTCAGTTAGCAGTTCTAATAAATCTAAATGGATTGAGGAACTAATGAAAGATTATAAAAAGGACTTAAATGAAAAAAACATACAACCTCTTTCTGATGATTATATTAAATTTATTCGATACGGACAATATTTTATTGATAAAAATGGAGAAGGTGTTTTAGCCTATATCTCAAACAATAGTTTTATTGATGGTATTTCCCACAGACAAATGCGTAAATCGCTTTTGGAAACATTTGATAAAATTTATATTATTGACTTACACGGAAGTGCTAAGAAAAACGAAAAAGCATCGTATGGCAAGAAAGATGAAAATGTATTTGATATACAACAAGGAGTTTCAATTAACCTATTTATAAAATCTAGGCATAAAACAAAGAAAATAGATGTTAAACACATAGATTTGTTTGGTAAAAGAAATTACAAATATGAAACGCTCTTCAATGATACATTGTCTTCTATTTCATGGTATGAAATAAAACCTCAAAAACCCTATTGGTTTTTTACTAAAAAAGATTTTTCAGGCAGCAAAAAATATGAATCAGGTATTTCTTTAAAAGAATTATTCCGAAACTATAATACAGGTATTGAAACAGGTAGAGATAAATTTTTTATAGACATTGATAAAGATGTTTTAAAAAATAGAATCCAAGATACAATTGACAATATTAAGGACTCAAAAGTAAGGGAAGAGTACAAAATAAAAGATAATTCTAATTTTAAATTTTTAACTAATCTTAAAAAAACAGATTATCAAGAAGAATGTATTAAACCAATTATGTACCGACCATTTGATGTGAGAAATACATATTATGATATTGCGCTTTTGAGGAGGCCAAGCTTCGATTCGTCTAAGCATATGAAGTTTTCTAATATAGCTTTACTCTCTTGTAGGCAACAAAGCACATTTAATTTTCAGCATGTTTTTATCTCAAATATGTTAACTGAGCGTTGTACTGTATCATTACAAACAAAGGAAACAGGTTATCAGTTTCCTCTTTACCTTTATCCCGACCAAAATACTGATGGTATTTTTACAGAAAATGAACGCAAGCCAAACCTAAACCAAGAAATAGTAAATCAAATTGCCCAAAAAATAGGATTGAATTTTACAAATGAAAAAGAAGATACAGAAAACACTTTTGCCCCAATAGATATTTTAGATTATATCTATGCGGTTTTACACTCACCAACATACCGTGAGAAATACAAAGAATTTCTAAAAATAGATTTTCCGAGAGTGCCATATCCAAAAAACAAAGAAATATTTTGGCAGTTGGTAAAATTGGGCGGCGAAATCAGGCAAATACATTTATTGGAAAGTCCGAAAGTAGAAGAATTCATTACAAGTTATCCGGTTGATGGTGACAATACGATTACAACTAAAATCGGCAAAAAAGATTGGGAAATAACAGATGAAGAAAGTCAATTAGGCAGAATTTGGATAAACGACAAGCAATATTTCGATAACATTCCCCTTGTAGCCTGGAATTTTTACATTGGCGGCTATCAGCCGGCTCAAAAATGGTTAAAAGACCGCAGGGGCAGAACATTAAGTTTTGAGGATATTTTGCATTATCAAAAAATTATAGTTGCCCTTTCGGAAACCAATAGATTAATGAAAGAAATCGATAATATTGAGATAGAATAATATGCAAGAGAATAAATGAAATGTGCCCATCACAGATACTCTATATCACAAAGGACATAAGAAAAATCCAAAGTCCATTGGATATGTTGAATTTGTCTTTAGATTTTTTTAAAATGTGAAATAAAGTTATAAATTTGTTGCGCATATAACATAGTTACCAGTCATTAATAAAAATAGATGAGAGGATTTGAAGCTTATAATAAATTTAAAAAAGACTTAAGGGACTTAAGACAACTATATGACATCACTTATCATTTGTATCAAACAGAAACAACTAAACTTGATATTGAATTGAAAAGTGGAACTGATATTAGTCCGACCTTAAAGACATCTATAGGTTCAATTGAACACAGCCCAACTGCACTATATAGGAGGTTACAGCATTTATACCCATTCAAACTAAGGCAATTAATATTAATTTCAAGTATAACTACTCTTGAGGTTTATCTTACGGATGTGATTTTAGAAATATTTAAAAGGGATATTACACCATTTAAAGTAAACGAACCAGTTACTTTTCAGAAAAACTATTTATTAAGTGTGGCTAATATAGGTAAAATTCAAAAAGATTTAATTACAAAGGATTTTAGAAACCTTACAAGTGGAGGCCTTAAAGAAATTGTTAAGTATTACAAAAAGATGTTTGGAATTGATATTAAAAATTTAAGTGTCAATTTTCAAGAAATTGAAGAAATACACATTCGAAGACATTTGTTTGTTCACAGAAATGGAATTACGGATATGGAATATGTTAATAAATATCCTCATTTGGGTTTTCAAGTTGGACAAAAAATCAAAATTGATCATAAATATTTAATTAATTCTTTAAATAAATTATCTGAATTTGCTGGACTTATAAATAAAGAAATCTTGAAGAAATATCCAGAAATAAATAGAGCTCCTAAATATTATACTGGTACTAAATCATTTGAACAAGGCGATATAAAATTAATGATTCAAATAAGTATACTGATAAATAGTTTTGATGTTGTTTCATATTTGATCAATTTAGATATTAAAGGACACAAATTATTAGATTACATCGTTCAAATTACAACTATTGATAATTCTTGTATTTTATTTCTTTCTGGGAAACAAGCAGATTTGTCGAAGTTTTATAAACCTATAAAAGATCATGATAGTATGCTTATTAATAAAACAATAGAAATAAAAAAATAAGGGTCGATAAACAATATAATATATTTGGTAGATCGTGTTAATAATAAAGAAAATAGATTTGACAATTACAAAATTTTACTAATGCTATATTCGTCCGTTTTTTTTTGAAATGTAAAGTAGGTAAAATAATATTTTGTTTTAATATAAATAAGTTGCCATTCATTTTTGGCAAATAAACATTTAAGTCAATGCTAAAAATTTGTTTAAAAATTGAAATAAAAATTGATAATCTTGACGATGAATTAAAACTTAAAAATGTTAAACCCGTTGCTCAATATTTTCATGCAGATTTATTTCTTGAAAAAAATTACATATTACTTAAAATTTATTACGATGATAAAACTTATTTTGGTGATAAATATATTTATTGGCAGCAAAAGGATGAAAATTCAAACTCATTTCTTAAAAAGATTAATATTATTAGTATAAATTCACCTAAAAGGGTTAAAAACATCAATTTCTCACATAGTAAAGTTATATGGTATCAACTTGGTAGTAATAATTACCAAAATGGAGTTAAATTTATTCCAATTAAGTTGAATCAAATTGAAATAGAATACAATCCAGTTTATCCTAAAAAAAGGAAAAACTTTTCAAGTGAAATATTTTTAAGTGATAATGCAATTAAAATATTTAATGAGTTTCATACTATAAATGCCTTTATAAGTAATAAAGACTCTTGGATTTCAAATAATTGTAGAAAAGAGTTTCAAAAATTCGGAGAATTAGAGTTTCGATTAGATTATTTTAATGAAACAAAATTTGATGAATACGGAGAGAATACAATTATTGTTAGGAAACCTTTCATCAATATTAAACATCAAAATTTAAGTTTTGAAATATTTAAAAAGTATGTGACCATTTTTCAAAGTCTATTTACTTTATATGGAGGAGTAGAAATTGGGATTAAGTTTTTTAGACATCATTGTAAAATATCTACATATACAATGACATACGAAAATGAACACACAAAATTATTTAATTCAAATAAAATACTTCATTTTAAAAAACATATAGATATTTATGAATTAATTTCAAAATCGACCCCTTCAATATTAGAAACTCCATCATTTTTAGCTGAAATTGTTAAGATGTACAATTTATCCAGAATAAGTACAGGAAGCACAGAATTCTTATTGCTTTTTTCAATAATTGAGAAACTTAGGAATAAATTACTTAATACCAAAACTGTAAAAGAGAAATTCGATTTTATAATCAGTAATAAAATGATTAACATTTTTATCCTTGAAAAATTGACTGAAATTGAAGATAAAATCAAGACTGTGGAACAAAAAAATATTTTTAGAAAAATAAAAAATAATAAATTAGGAAATATAAAATATTTACCTCAGACTAATCAATTTGAGATATTCTTCATGAAATCTAATATTGACTTAGAAAATTATCAATTATCAATGTCCAATATTTTAAGTATACGGAATGATATTTTTCATGGTAGGCTTATCGCTGATGATGATATAGAACTAAAAATATTAAATAAAAAAATGGGGAATTTAACTTTAGATTTAATTTTTAAATATTTGAATGTTAATAACGCCTGGTAACAAGCCGTAAGACATCATAACCGCCTAACGTCAGGCTAGGCTGCTTACTGCCAGACCCTTATTCCTCCATCTCAAACTCTTCTTTCGTGTACATCGCTTCGAGCATATTGAGTTTTTTCCAGTATTTATCGGCATGATCCTGAATTTTTTTGATCATATCTTCATTACCTTGTTTAAATATGTGCTTAAATCTACCTTGTAGTTTAAGACAGTCTTCTACCGGAACAGTCTCTTCAGGCCGGTAAGTGATCCTGTATTTCATATGTCTTATCTCAAATAGAGGAAATAAATTGGTCTGAACAGCCAATCTACCTACCCTGATGGAATCAGATGGGTCAACTTTATGTCCGGGAGGACAGGGACCATCAATCATCAGCAATCTGAAACCCTGAACTTTTGCTGCTTTTTCCATTTTATCTTTCATATCTTTGAGATAAGCAAGAGAAACGGTAGCGGCATATTGAATATTATGAGCGGCAATGATGCCCATAAGATCTTTGGGCCATGTTTTTTTCATACCCATGGCTCCCTGGTTTGTTGTGGTTGCAGCACCATAAGGAGTAGCAGTACTTGTTTGAATACCGGTATTCATATAAGCTCCGTTGTTATTTACAACATACAGGATATTTTCATTTCTGGCAGCAGCACCTGACATCGCTTGAAATCCAATGTCAAAAGTACCTCCGTCACCTGCCAAGACGACTACTGGAACATCTTTTTTACCTTGCCTGTCAAGAGAGGCTCTTATTCCGGTTGCAGTAGCTGATGCTGCAGCAAAAATCGTATGAATTATGCTTCCTTTTAATTCATTTAACGGAAATGGTCCGGATATGATTGAAAAACAGGATGCCGGAACTACATATACAGCATTTTCACCTAATACTTCTGCAAGGTGTCTGACCAATAATGCCCACCCGCAACCTCTGCAACTCAATGCTCCGGAATATACCTTTTCTTCTTTTATTAAAAAATTTGCCGTTGAATTCATAATATGTTTTTTAAAAATTTTAATCAAATAATATTTCTAGCGTGGTCAAACCACCATCCTCAATAGAGGATTATAATGTCGCCTCTCTGAGGCTTATAATGATTCTTATGTTATTTCTTTTCTACCATAATGTCGTCCCTACCGGGACTTTTAATGATTTTTACGTTTTTTCTTTCTACATAATGTTATTCCTAATGAGATCTTTATGTAAATCCACTACTTAAAGAGCCCTGTAAGGGCGAAATTATGGTAGTATTCATTGACGAAGAATGAATAAGTCCCATCGGGACGACATTATGATTAATCATTTTTTATTTATAAAATCTAAAAATTTATTTATCATTAAATTAAATATCAATTTTTTTTAATAATCCTAAATATTCTTCTTTAAAGCTTTATTTCTGACTCGCCTCTAACTTCTCTAAAAGTGATACATAAAGGAGAATCAACCTGCACACACAAAAAACAACTCTAAAAACCTATCCAGTTTACATCTTTAGGATTGGTTCTCGCCCTGTGGATAACCTTTTCAATTGTGACCGGAGGGATATCTTTTCCTCCCAGACCAACATAAAAATCATACATTTTCAGGTTCCTTTCACCGTATAATGCTCTTTTCAATTCCTGCATTAAAGCACCTTCATTGTCTCCCATAAAGTTTCTTTCGGTTACTATCAGTTTCACATCATCATTCAGAGGTTCAATTGCCTTGAGAAATGATTTTTTAGGAAAAGGTTTAACCAATCTCAACTTTATTAATCCTATTTCCGGATATTTTTTAATCACTCCTCTTACGGTTGAAGTAATACTGGAAACAGTGACAAATACCATTTTTGTTTCAGGTCCGATATTTACTGTTTCGACAGGACCATAACTTCTTCCGAATTTATCCTCAAATTCCTGTCCTATTTCAGTAACCAGATCCTCAACTTTATTAATTGCTTTCCAAAATGAATAATTGAATTTACCATAATGTTCAGGAGGTACCAAGCCGCCGTAAGATTTTGGACTCTCTCCATCTATTTCATTACCTTTTCTTTTTTTAGCCGGCAAAAATTCATCTACAAGATCCTGATCCGGGATCCAGACATTTTCGCTTGTATGACTTTGATAAAAAGCATCCAAAACTACCATTACGGGTATATCCAGTTTCTCGGCCAGAATATAAGACATGATTATTGTATCCAATACTTCCTGGGAACTTTCGCCATACAATTGCACCCATCCTGTATCTCTTTGCGATAGAGAGTCCGATTGATCTGACCATATATTCCAAGGAATGGAAGGTCTTCCTACGTTGCAAACTACCATCGGCAATCTGAAATGGGCAATAGCATGCAATACTTCATGAGCATAAAACAATCCCTGTCCGGCTGTTGCCGTAAAAACTCTTTCTCCACCCAATGCTGCACCCATTGCAGCTGCAAAAACGGAATGCTCGCTGTCCATATTGATATATCCCGCATCCATTTCTCCTCTTGCCGTCATATCTGACAATTGTTCTACAATAGTAGTTTGAGGAGTGATAGGATATGCCGGAATAAATCCTGTCCGGCACAATTTTGCAGCTTCAGCCGCTGCATAGTTACCCTTCATTATTTTTTCCGTATGCCTTGGATATACTTTCTTTTTTATTGATTCTTTTTCTTTAGTTACCATGTTTTGATCTTTTTAATTTTTAACGATTAATTTAAAATCTATCGCAGAACTTGGACACTCTTCAACGCATATACCGCAACCTTTGCAATAATCGTAATTTATTCTTAATCTTCCGTTTTCATCATAGGAAATAGCTGCATCAGGACAGAAATTGAAACAGTTACCGCAGGTGAAACATTCACCGCAACTCAGGCATCTGTGCCCTTCATTTACTATTTGTTCGGAAGTCAATGGTTTCATCACTTCCGTAAAATCATTGTAAAAATCCTTAGCATGATAAATCTCATTATCAATCCTTGGAGTCGGTAAATAATAGACTTCATTCAAATCAGAAGGTAATATTACTTCAGATACATGTTCATCATGACTATATGGTTGGTGTCTCAGATATGCATTGACTTCTTCCGCAACTTTATTTCCACTGCCAATGGCTTCTGTTACAGTTCCTCCCCACGCCATATCTCCGGCACTAAAAACAGGTATTTTGGCTTCAAATGGAGTTTTACCCTGTTTAGCCCTGATAGTTTCTCCTGAAAATACATAATTGTCATAGGTTTGTCCTATTGCAGCAAATACTTTATCTGCTTCAAGCATATATTCGGAACCTTCGATAGGAATAGGTGTTTTCCTTCCCGAGTCATCAGCTTCTCCCAATTTGTATTTAATCATTTCCAGTTGAAGTCTGCCATCAGCTCCTTTTTGTATATCGGTCAAGTTGGTTAAAAACTTGATCTTTACTCCTTCTGCCAGCGCTTCTTCAACTTCTATATGAATTGCAGGCATTTCGTTTTCTGTTCGACGGTAATAAATAGTTGGTACGGCACCCAATCTCAAAACCGTTCTGGCAACATCGATCGCGGTATTTCCACCTCCAATGATAGCTATTTCATCTCCTTTTTTGATTCCGGCATTTTGACCGTTGAGTTTAAAGCTTCTCAAAAAGTCAATTCCCTCTTCTACCAATTCCGAATTGCTGACCTTCATATTGTATCCGATATGTGAACCGACGGCAGAGACAACAGCATCAAAATCCTTTTCAAGTTCTTTTACGGAAACTTTTTTATTCAATACCAGTTTAACACCTTTTTTTATTATCTTATCTATCTCATCATCAAGTACATCATCCGGCAATCTGAATTTAGGTATTCCCGTACGCATCATTCCTCCTGCCTGTGGCAAGGCTTCAAAGACAGTAACATCATAGCCTTTTTCCACCAATCTAAGTGCAGCGGTAAGTCCGGCGGGACCTGAACCGACAACAGCGATTTTTTCATCATATTTTATTTTTGCCTTATCTATTTTTTTCCCAATTACCTGATCTCCGACAAATCTTTCTATAGATCCGATATTAAGGGCACCGCCAAAATCATTACGGTTGCAATTTTGCTCGCAAAAATGAGGGCATACACGACCGCAAACAGAAGGAAATGGATTATGTTCGTAAATAAGATCAAATGCCTCTTCAAATTTTCCTTCAGCTGCCAGTTTCACAAATCCCCTTACATCTGTTCCTGCAGGGCAATTATTGGTACAGGGAGGTTCTTTTGTAACATATTCAGGCGTAAGTACTCTCCAGTTTCCGGTTTTATTAACATCCAAAGGATCACTCCAAACAGGAAAATCAAAACCATCAAGGATCTTTTCATCATACTCAAGATCTTCAGGTTTAAATTCCTTCTCAATATCATCATCTAATTTGTTTAAATTTTCAAGTAAAAACTTTTCGTTTCCGTCCAGTCCTAAAACATTGTTATATGCTATTTCTGCAGATTGAGCATTTGCTTCGGGTTTGGAAGGAACATTTGCTTTTATGATTTCTTTGGCTATCTCAATGTCAGCATCCAATAACTTCATAATAGCTCCCATCATGGCTGCATTGACAATAGGTAAAGATTTGGAACCCAAACCCAATTCCAATGATATCTTTGTTGCGGGTACTTTATAAACATTTACTCCTTCCGGTACATGATCTGAAATATCTTTTTCGGTATTGACCAATAATGTTCCGTTTTCTCTAAGTCCATCGAATACCGGTACCTGATCGAAAAGAGTTTCATCAAAAACCACTATTAAATGAGGATTGTAAACATTGGATCTATTTTGAATTTCCTTTTTAGCTACTCTGATAAACGCCTGGATCGGAGCTCCGGTTCTTTCCACTCCGAAAGCAGGGAAAGACTGAACATAATAATCACCGAGATGGCTAAAAACTTTTGCTAAAATTTCAAATGCGGTTACCATTCCCTGACCGCCTCTGGCATGACCCCTTATTTCTAACATAATTTTAAATTTTGCAATAAAGTTACTAATTTTCAAACTCAAAACAAAATTTTCCTCATGCTATTTCCATTGTTTAGAAATGATATAAAATTTGGTAAATAAAGAAAATGCAATTTTATATTGATAAAAAGGATTTTTTTCAACCAAAATGATTCTACCTGAGTAGTTACAATTTAAGAAAAGCTATAAAATTTTCTTCAATCAATGAGATAACTTTTTACAAATCGTATTTATCTTCAAAGTAACGGATCGTTAATTCTTTTAATGTTTTATCTTCTTCGATATCATTTTCAGGGGTAAATGGTTTTAATTCTTTCCATACAGGCCAACCTTCATCATCATATCCATCCTTTACAAAATATCCATCCTGACTTAATATCAAACACATACCGAGTGTAGTTACTTCCACTTTTCTTTCTTTGCTCATTTGGGTTACAATAATACCCAATTCCTGCAATCCCAAAAGAAATAAGATCGTTTCCAGATTGGGCATTTCCTCTACTTTCATTGTGTCTTTAATGAAATGTTGAATTTTTAACCAATTAAAATCAAGTTCCCATTTTTCCATAATCAGGCAATTAAATTATATCCGACCAGAACTTCGGTAAAAGAATCAGGATCTAAATATTTTTTTGCAAAATTCATTACTTGTTTTGTATCAATATTATCTATTTCCCTTAAAAAATCCGTGAAAAAATTATTATTCAATCCGCTTAATTGAATGGTTTTTATCAGATTTATTGAATGTAAAGGTCCGTTTACCATTGACAGGAAATTTCCTTTGATATAATTTTTAACCAATTGCATTTTTTCATCTGAAACCGGAGTTGTACGCAAAAGATCTATTTCCTTGTATATTTCTTTGAGTGTATTTTCCAGATATTCATTTCCAACATCCGTACTTATCATGAAATATCCGTCTTTCAGCATCATATCTATTGTAGAATAAATACCATAAGTATAGCCTTTATCCTCTCTGATATTTTCGCTTAATCTTGAACCGAAATATCCTCCCAGTATCGTATTGAGAAAATACATTCCGGGATAATCAGGGTGGTTTCTGTTAAATAATCTTTTCCCGATCCTTATTGATGTTTGATGAATTCTTTTGTTTTCGTATTTGAATTTGCCTGTTTGAGAATTAGCAACAGGAATAATTTTATTTTTATGATCATTAGTGTCAACGGGAATTGAACCAAAAGTTTTATTTAGTATATCAAGTTTTTCTTTATCTATTTTACCTGTCATAAATATCTTCATATTATCAGGAATAAAAAAAGAATGAAAATGATCTAAAAGTTTCTCCCGTGAAATATTTAAATAGTCTTCTTTAGTGGTATTGTATCCATAAGGATGCTCTTTCCCGAATATTTTTTCAGTAAAATGACGATATGCCAGAACTTCATTTTTAGACAATTCTATTTTAAGACTATCAATATTTCTTCTTTTGAATTTTTCTATTTCATCCTCAGGAAAAACAGCTTCTGTTACTATTTCATGTATAACGGGAATTAATTTATCAAAATATTTTCCCAATGCATATAACTGGATAACAGAAGTATCCATATTTGCTCCTGTAGATATGGAAGCGCCATAATAATCTATTGTTTCAGCAATTTTTGAAGAAGACATATTTGAAGTTCCTTCTTTCAACAAACTGGCAGTTGATTTGGCTATTGCACGATATTTTTCATAAATTCTGCCGGCATTGTAAATAATTTCCAGTTTTATAATATCAGGATCATCAATTTTCAGGATATAACACGGAATACCATTGTCGAGATAATATATATCATAATCGGGTATTTTAAATTTCTTCACTTCATTTATTGCCGGTATTTCTCCCATTTTGATGATATTATAAATTAAAAACAGTTAGAAAATCCTTGTACAGATCCGGAAATTCCTTTTTGGATTCTTCGGGATACATGAAAAATATTGTAAAAAGAACACTATTCAAAGATTCCGGTTCATAACCGATAGCATTTATGATCGCGTCTTTATTTATTTCCGGTATATTTTCGATTTTTTGCCAAAAACCGGTTTCATCTATATTGGGGTAATTCTTTTCAGGATGTTGATATATAAAAATGTTTACAAAAGCAAAAATACCGATATTGAAAACCCGGTTATTTACATTTAGCCCTTTTATTAAAACATCCATATTAAAAATAGCCATTTTATCCTCATAATTGACTTCCACTGAATGCAAAAATTGTTTATCCGGTGTAGGGAAAGCATGACCGTAAACAAAATAGTGGTCAAATTTATCATAAAGGTATTTTTCCTGACCAAAGGACACCTGAATGGCATTGACAGCTATGGATAATTTCATATCTTCTGGCAATTCATTTTGCTCTTTACGCACAAATTTGAATTCTTTGGATCTTAAAAATACATAAACACGTTGTTCGAATTTAGATTTTTGTTCTGTATCCAATGAATTATAATAACTCGATACTCCGGTCAAAAAAGTTCTTTCTTTTTCATTTAGTTCCTGAGGATATTGACTATACCAGGCAAAGTCGATCTGAGGAGAAAAAACATAAATAATGGTAATAATAATAACAAAAGTCAATAAATACGGAAACATTCCGCTATCATCCATAAAAAACACATAATAACCTGTATAAATGGCTAAAACCAGAAAAGGAACAGCGATTAAAAAAGCTATTGAATGGATTTTCATGAATGTTTTTTTAATTATTAACAAAAATACTAAAGATTTATTTGTATAATAGAAAAAAAGAATATAATTTTGCAGCCGCTAAAGAAATCTTATGCAAATAAGATTAGCATGGTGCCCTAGCTCAGTTGGTAGAGCACAGGACTGAAAATCCTGGTGTCCCCGGTTCAATTCCGGGGGGCACCACATAAAAAGCCTGCTTTCACTTGATGAAAGCGGGCTTTTTTGTTTTTAAAAGATTATGTGTAAAAGAGCAGGTCATTTTTAAAAAGCTATCCCAAAGCGAGATGAGATTGCCACGCTGGCGCTCGCAAAGTCGTGATTTTATTATACCAGTATCGTTTGAAATGGCTACGAATTTGCGAGCGATAGCGAAATGCAGGGTCATCTCGATACACCTCGGCTCCGCCAGAGGCACTCGATGACCTATAGTGACAAAATCAAAGATCGCTTACGCGCTTGAGAGTCCTACCTTTGTCGTATTGATTAAAATATCTCATCATAAGCGGTAAATCCTTTTGGGGATCTATCTTTAAGAGCTATTTGGGGTTTATAATACGCTTTGCTGTCATAGATATATTTCAATAGCATTTCCCTTGTTTTGGGCTCAGCCAGATGAGCGATTCCAACTGCATGTTCAGCAATATTCAGTCCCTTGGGGTTGAAAGCACCGTTTTCTGTTACGATAACAACAGGATCGGCAGGAATTGCCGTTGTGGTAATACCTGCAGGACACATGCTGTTTATCTTTGAAACTCCT
>JALVEG010000390.1 GCA_027031145.1 Saprospiraceae bacterium
GATTTCATCGCGATTATTCCAAATCCTTTTTGGGCCTGGTAAGACCCGCGCAGGAAATCCGCCTGACCTCCGATACCGCTATAAACCTGTTGTCCCTGCATTGCATCTGCCCAGATATTGCCGTGCAGATCCACACCGATTGCACTGTTGATAGCTATCATATTGTGTTGCTTTGCTATATTCAGCACACTATTTGTTATATTGCAGGGTCTGCTTTGGATTGAACTGTTATAATCAAGCCAGTCATAACCTTTTTTGTCTGTAGAAAGAAAAATAGTGGATGTTGAAAAATTTACATCCTGATATTTATTGGTAACTATTCCGGAAGTTACCAGTTTTCGCATTGCATCTGCAAATAATTCCGTGTAAATACCGATATCTTTTACTCCTTTATCAATGATAGCATCTGTTACCGCTTCCGGTACTTCTCCCAATCCATATTGCAAAGTAGAACCGTCCTCAATATACAATTCAGCAACCAATCTTCCGATTTTCTTTGCCGTTTCATCGGGTTCGTGAACCGGACTAATAGGTAAGGCATAATCGGTATCGATCATAAAATCTATCTTGGATTCATGAATGGTAGTTCCCAGCACAAACGGCATTTGAGCATTTCTTTCTGCAATAACTATTCCTCCGTTGGCTTTTGCCGTATCAACAGCTGCCTGAAGGCCTTCAACTGTAGTACCAAAACTATAATTTCCTCCATGATCGGGACCTGATACAGTCAGTAGAACGATGTCCGGTTGCAAATAATTCTTGATTTGGTTTGGTATATCGGACAAATGCATCAATTGATATGATGCATAACCTTCGTTTAGTGCTTTACGCGAAAATGGTCCTGAAAAAATAACTCTGTGAGTTAAACGGTTACAAACTTCTTTTGAAAAAATTTCTTTAATATCCCCCAGCAATAAAATACTTAATATTTCAATGTTTTTTATGCTGTCATCTTTTATGATCTGTTTTAATAAAACCTGAGGTGTTGCGGCATTTCCACCACAATATATCATTTTCCCGGGTGAAAGATATGTCGAATTAATAACATCTTCTACTTTATATATTCTTTTCATTTCTCACAGGATAATTATCCTAATTTTTATTTTCAAACCATTTATTAATATTGGGACATTTTTTATATTCATCATCTACTTTGATGTATGTAGTTTTTATTTTTTTTGTAACCCAATTATTTATATATTCATTTTTCTTGCTTGCTTTAGCAAAATTCTGTATTCTTGAATAATCCTCTTTCAGATTGGCTCTGTGCGGTTCGGTTTTGGTCAAAACTTTTATGATTTGGAATCTTGTCTCACCCGTTTCATTGGTTGTTTCCATTACATCGGTAATATCTCCGGGTTTTAAACCTTCGATAGCAAAATAAATATCCGGAGGAAGATCTTTCATTTCATAAAAAGTAGTTTGAGTAGCCGGATTTGTCATTCTTCCGTTGTTGTTGTAACTCATACTTTTTTTGTCCGAAAACTTTTTCACAGCGGTTTCAAATTTCATACTGTCACTAACAATAAGTGTCCTGACAGAATCCAATTTTGCTTTTGCTTTATTCAGATCATCAAGAGTGATATCGGGTTTTATCAGGATATGTCTTGCATGGATGCTGTTACCGCGTCTTTCTAAAAGTTGAATAATATGATATCCGAATTCTGTTTCCACAATATCCGAAATCTCATCTTTTTTTAAGCCATAAGCGACGGCTTCAAATTTAGGTACAAATGTTCCTCTTTTGACCCATCCGAGATCTCCGTTATTTTGAGCGGAACCCGGATCTTCTGAATATTTTTTTGCCAGAGCACCAAAATCTTCACCTTTATCCAATCTTGCTTTGATATCTTTAGCGGTTTCATAAGCCCGTTGTTTCTCTTTTTCGCTTATTTCAGGGGCAATGATTATCTGAGCCAATTCCACTTCGCTGTTGAAATACGGAAGACTGTCTTTTGGAATAGAATTGAAAAATTCCACAACTTCACTTGGTGTTACATTTATATTATCCAATAATGATTGTTGCATGCTTTCAGCCATCAATTTGTTTTTGATATCTTCTCGGTATATTTCTTTCATTTCAGCAACACTCTTGCCATAATACTGTTTAAATAACTCTTCGTCACCACCCATTTGTCTAAGTATGGCATCCATTCTCAGTGATAATTGTCCGTCAACCTGATCATCCGAAACATCAATACTATCTAATTTTGCCTGATCTATTAGTAATTTTTGAGCCATTATTTGTTCCAGAATCATACATTTGGTTTCATCTCCCGATGCCTGATTCATCGATTTTAAATAATTGTATTCGGTTTCCAGATCGGATAACAAAATCAATTCACTTCCCACCTGTGCTATTACCTTATCTATCAATTTTTTATTCTGTGCTGCAACACTACCTGTTGCAAAAATCAAAACAAAAAACAATATTGCTATTTTCTTCATATTTCTTTATTTATATATTTTGATATTATTATTATTTATTTCTTTTTTATAAAGTTTTTCAATGTAATCGTCAATTAAATGAGATTTTCTTTTTTCTATTATCAGTTTTTTCAGTTTGTCTTTAATTAATGATAACGGAACTATTTCTCCTTTGTGCCTCGTTTCCATTACTTTTAGAAAATATTCATATCCTTTAACATTTTTTTGAACTTCATAGCTTTTATCTTTTTTAAGCAAGAAACCGGGAACTTTTTTCTTCATCTCTTTAAGGTCATACCATTTCCTTGTTTTTAAAAAATATTTTTCACTATACTTTGAGCCATATTGATAAACCAGATTGTACCTGTTATTGTTCCAGTTTTCATAAAACTTATCAAGACCTTTTTTCTTAGCATCTATTTTTGCATATAAAAAACGTACTATAGAATGATCGAGATGAAAATTGTTTTTGTTTTTATCATAAAAATCCTTCATTTGTTTTTTAGTTATGTTTGTGTCCAGATTTTCCTGAATATATTGTTTCTGGAATGCTTCAACAAGAAGTGATTTCTCATAATCTTCAACCAATCTTTCTATTTCCTTTTTATTATTGATATATTTTTTGGCATTGTGTGCAAGCAATTCTTTTCTTATCCAATGTTCAATATAAGAATGAACCAGATTAAGACTATCTTCCTTACTAATGTTTTTTATATATTCAATATCAATATCGTTTTTTGTCAATTGGCTATCGTAAACTTTTGCAAGGATTTCGCTGTTTTCTTTTTCCGAATTATCAGTTTTCTTACATCCGGGCAATAAAATAGCAGATAATAAAAAAAGGAAAGCTATCATTATAATAGCTTTCGATTTAAAAGTTATATCTCTATAATTCAGCTTTATCATTTTTGAGAACTCATTATTTTTTCACAAGGCTTTCAAACACTTGTTTATTGACTACAACCGGATATTCTTTTTGCAATTCTTCCAACCATTTCTTTTCAAGATATTCCTGATAGTCCGCAATCACATATCCTTTTGCTTCGTTCAGTGATTTTGGAGATTTGGGGATTATTTTACTAATTTTCTTTACAGTAACTATTTTTTTATCTTTATCGAAAAACGGTTCACTCATTTCACCTTCCTTAAATTTCATTCCTTTAAGTTCTTTTGAATTGATTTCCGGTTTATCGATTTTAAATGTAATTAACTGTTTTTTCTTATTGAATTTTTTTATCAATTTCTTATGTGAGCGCTTTTTGATATATTTTAATATCTTTTTTATAAGTTTATTGTTATCGGTATGGATTGTATAAGTGTATAATTCAGCTCTTGGTTTCCATTGATAATTGTCTATGTTTGCTTCATAAAACTTTTTAAGACCGATCGTATCAGAAGATGCTTTATTCCAAACTTCTTTTTCCATTACTTCAAATAACAAATTACCTTCTGTATATTCCTGCATTAAAAATTTGAAATCAGGGTATTTTTTTTCCAGATGGGATTCTTCATATTTAATGCATTGATCAGAAACAAAAGAATTATATATATTCATCAATGATTCTTCGAGAGGACTATTTTTCTTTAAGTGCAATCTTTTTCTTTGATTCTTTTCGATGT
>JALVEG010000391.1 GCA_027031145.1 Saprospiraceae bacterium
TAAATACGGTGTCGAAAAAGGAGGAAACAATAAAATCGTACTAACTACAGCTGCCAGATGGACAATAATCAAAAATATTTATATAGAAGGAGCTGTGTATTATTATCCTGTCAAAAGCACTAAACTCCCCTGGGATGCTGATTTCACATACGGATTCGGTTTATTTGACTGGAGAGCATTCAAAATGAATATATCCTATGGCAATTGGATCGCAAACCGCTTTCCCTGGAATGAAAAAGAAATGCCTTATCACAACTTTCTCAATGGTGAGATTAAAGCAACTTTTACCTGGGCGTTGTGATGAGAGATGCGAGATGAGTGATGAGAGTATCGTCCTGATTTTTGTTGACTTTTCAAGTCAACCTATTTCAGGACAAGATAGCCCCCTGTACGTTTTACTACAGGACAGGATTCATCAAGGAGTGTAGTCCAGAGCAATGTTTGTACAGATGGAAGGAATTTTTCTTTTTTTGTTACTTCTCCCTTTAGGGTTGGGGCGAAAAGTAACAAAAAAGAAAAATGGGAGACAAAGAGATGAGTGATAAGTTTTTATATGAAATAAATAAAATTCAAATAACAAACTGTTTTTAAATGTTTTGTATATTTGTAATATGGATATTATTGAAAAGAATATAGACAAAATTAAAAAATTGTGCAAAAGATATAGAGTTTCCAAACTTTATATTTTTGGTTCAGTGATGAGTAATCACTTTACGGAAAAAAGTGATATTGATTTTTTGGTTTCTTTGGGTATTATTATTTTTTTTTGCAATAAATTCTAATCCCATTTCTTACCTTATCCACTTAAGTTATACCCAAACTTTTAAAGTTTTGTTAAAAGTTTGCTTTTTTACTATCAATATTATATTTTTATAAGATATTTGGATATATTGAAACTGACGATTATCCAATCTGTTTTTAGCTAAAAATAGAATGATGAGAAAATATACAAAGTTATTAATTTTCGCTTTAATCTTTTCTTTATTTTCGTGCAAGTACTACGACCCAAAACCTTTTGTTTATCACGATATCCTGTCGTTAACTTCTGAAATCAATAAGGATAACAAATATTTATTTACCAATAGACTGGCTTTTGCAAAGTTATTGGCAAAAGCACTGGAAAATGTAGAATTGAAAGATTATATAAAACGCATTTCAAAAGATAAAACCGTTAATTCTTTCAATGAAATTATTTTTGCGTTACACAAAGATGATATAATCGAAGACGGCAAAACTCTACAGGATTATATTTTGGATGAAATGGATAATGAAATAAAATCATTATACAAAGACGACTTTATTGCAAAAATATTGGAACAAGACCCGATGCTTTCAATAAAACTTCCTGATATTTTTTACAATGTAGATTGGGACGGATGTGATTTTTCACCTATGGTATATGCAAAAACAATTGATCCTATTGGAAATGATAAACTTGGTCCTTATTATATCGGCTATCATAGTTCGGGTTATCAGGATAGATTATATCAACTAAAAAAAGTAAACAAATTTTCTCTTGTTGTTAAATTCAGCGAAGATTATATATTGTTGGATGTGTATAAACTCATCAATTTCCAGGGAATACCACTTTCCTATATTTTCCCTCAATATTCATTGCCTGTATGGGACAAACTCAAAGGAAAAATATTATCTCAAAGTTATAAATCCCCGGCAGGTAATAATTTGTACTATATTAAAAAAAGAGTGATGTTTGATCTTTATAAAGAGTTGGAAGAAAATGAATATAGAAAATATATTGATTCAACCGGATGCGATGAAAAATGTTTAAGGGATTGCGTACCTGTTGATAGTACTTATAACACTATTGAAAGTATTACGGAAAGAACGAATATTACTGATATATTCTGGGACAATTCTTATATTCTCAGGGAGAATAAAGATTTATTAATGTATTATAATTCATTTCTCGGAGGTGATATTGTGGAGGTAGTTGATAAATATTATATAGCCGGATTTAGAATTGTGGATTTTATAACAAGAAAAATCAGGGTCGATTTGAAGCCGGAAATAGAAAAATATGACGAAATAGGCAAGGTAAAAATTCCGTATGTATATGTTGAAGTGGAAGATGAAGAATTCAATAAAATACAATTAAATCACGTTGTCGAAAAAGGCTGGAATTCTCCAAAAAACAGAGATAGGGATATAGAATTTTTTTCGATTTATAGAGAGAATTTAATTGCCAAATTCCGTATCGGGATTGGAAAGTTAAACGATATTTCGGATGAATATTTTACATATTATCAAGATGTAGGCAATGAATATATTACATATTGCAAACCGCCTGTAATGAATTATCCATTTGGAAATATTTTGGCAATAAGCTATAAGTATTAATCGATAAATAGTGTCTGCCCGAAAAGTCATAATGCATTGTGACGCAGGCTTATATAGTTGAAAATTAATTTGAATCTAATAGGGATTTATTTGGTTAAAAGAGATAAAATGCTTAT
>JALVEG010000392.1 GCA_027031145.1 Saprospiraceae bacterium
TTAATTTTATGGAATGAAATTGAAATTGCTGTATTAAATTATTAATTTAACTTAATTTCATAATAAAAAATAGTTCATTTTATATAATGTAATTAGAAAATGAAGAGAGTATAAATAACGGATAATCAATTGTATGTAGAATGAAAAGGATTACTATAAAAGATATTGCTAAACTTGCCAATGTATCCAGAGGGACTGTTGACAGGGTGATTAATAACAGGGGAAAAGTATCAAAAGATGTTGAAAAAAGAGTGTTGCAAATTGCAAAGGACCTAAATTACAGGAAAAATATTCTTGCCAGTCGTTTAGCTTCGACCAAAACTCATAGAATTGTCATTGTAAGTCCTGATGAATCCAGTGATATTTTTTGGGAATTACCAAAAAAAGGAATGGATAAAGCTATAGATTCAATTAAGGATTATGGAATTATTGTGGAACAACGAAAATTTAATCTTTTTGATAAGGAAGAGTTTAAATTGGAATTCAGGAAAGCTATTGATTCTTTACCCGATATTATTATTCTTGCTCCGTTATTCTGGAAAGAATCATTAGCTCTTTTAGATTATTCACAGGAAAAAAATGTTCCGATAATAACGTTCAATTCGGAAGTTGAACATGAAAATATATTATCTTATATTGGTCAAAACTCATATAAAAGCGGATATCTTGTAGGGAAATTGATAAATATGGGTTTAAACCAAAAGGATGAAATTGTAATGTTAAATCTTGCTCATAAAGCAACAAACGCACCTCACTATTCAGGAAAATATTATGGATTAATTGATTATTTCAAAGATAATAATTTGAATGAAAAGAAAATTCATTTGTATGATATCAAATATTTTAGAAATAAATCCAGATTGAAATCTTTTTTTGAAAAGATTAAAAAGGAACATCCGGATTTGAAATTCTTGTTTTTTACAAATTCGAGAGCATATAAACTTTTGAATATCCTGAATGATGATGAGATTAAAAAATATATTATAATCGGCTTCGATACAATTGATCCAAATGTTAAACTATTGAAAGAAGGTAAAATAGATTTTCTGATAAATCAAAATCCGATTCAACAGGGTTTCAAAAGTATAACCATGAGTCTTGATTATTTAATACATAAAAAAGTCACGGAAAATAAACAATATCTGCCTTTGGATATAGTGGTTAAAGAAAATGTAGAATTTTATCTTGATGAAACAATTCTATAATTATAACTACTCCGGTAGAATCATTTTCATTGAAAAAAATGAATTTTTTCATCTCAAAAGCACCCTGCATGAGTAGACACTTAATTTTTTATTAAATATTTTTACATATTATAAAAATATTTAATATCTTTGTGATTCCAATAGTAAACAATTAGTTTATACGTAACTACTAAGGTAGAATCATTTCAATAATACCTTCCATGAGTAGATACTGTTTATTTTATTTTATTAACATAAGTTTAATTTGATAATTGTACTGTTTTCAAATTTATAGAACGGGTAAATAATTTTACATATGAAAAAGTTAGTTGTTTTATTATCATTGTTGTTTTTTATTAGCAATATTTATGCTCAAAAGAGCGAATTGGGGATTGGTTTGGGATTTAGTACTTATTACGGAGATTTAAGCAGTGATATACTGCAAAATGATCTAAAACAATCACATCCGGCAATTCAGGTTTTTTATAACTATTATATGAATCAATATTTGAACACCAGAATTGCACTGGGACATGGGACTATATCGGGAGATGATTCTTATTCATCAAGAGATTGGCAACTAAAAAGAAACCTGAGTTTTCAATCATCGATTACTGAATTGTCAGGAATCGCTGAATTTAACATTTTAGGTATTAAACATTTGATTAATCCTTTTCTTTTTTCCGGTGTAAATATGTTTCATTATAATCCCAAAACATATTATAAAGGTGAATGGATATATCTTCAACCTCTTGGTACCGAAGGTCAGGGATCATATCTACATCCTGACAGGAGAAAATATAGTTTAACGGATATCAGTCTGGTTTTCGGCGGAGGTATGAAAATTAAAATCAGTCATTCATTGATATTGTCATTGGAATTGGGTTGGCGTAAAACAAATACAGATTATATTGATGATGTTAGTAAGGATTATGTTGGTTATTCCGAATTGAAGAGAACAAACGGAGAATTAGCTGCAAATTTGGCAGACAGAACAGGTGAATACAATGGGCCTGACCCTGTTTCAAGGATATCGGGTTCACAAAGAGGTGGTGAAAAAGTTCAGGATTATTATACAATGTCTTTTGTTAATTTTGTATATATTTTAAATAGTGGAAACCCTTTCAAAAGAAGGAATAAGGTATCATGTCCGAGGTTTTAAATGAAAGAGTCTGTTCAATACTGAAAAGATATTGGAATTTTGATTCTTTCAGAGAAAATCAGAAAGAAATAATAGATGCGATTCTGTTAAAAAATGATATTATCGCATTGATCCCTACCG
>JALVEG010000393.1 GCA_027031145.1 Saprospiraceae bacterium
TATTATCAATATCAAAAGTATAAATTCCTTGTTCAAACAGCTTATTAAAAAATCCATGTTGATATCTGAAATCCTTATCAAAATCATACCATTCCCCAATATCCAATACATCTTTTGGTGCTCCTTGTCCATCGGATATATAATCCACAGTATAATAATTCAATACCAATGGTTCCCAATATTTAGGATTATTTGCAAGCTTTTCTTTTAGTTCTTTCATAGCTGTCATTCTATCTTCTTTGATGTCCCTTTTCTGAATTATAGGTTGTTCTGAGGTATCATCTTTTTCGGGTACGATATCTTTATTACCTGACTGATCTTGCATTTCGATATTTTGCTCAGTAGTTTTATCGCTGTTTTTAACATTGTTATTGCAGGAAGAAAGAGCGAAAATTAAAATCACCATTAAAATTACATTTCTATTCATATTTTTGATTATTTTGCATTTTGATTTAGAAGTGATTTCAATAAGTCCGTATGGTGCTTTAACCACTTCAATGATTAATAAGTACAAATGTATTATAAATTTTTAAACTATATAGAGCATAATCAACTTTTTTTACCTGATAGGAAAATATTGCTTGCTGTCAGCGGTGGCAGGGATTCCATGGTGATGATGGATCTTTTTATTAAAGCGGGTTTCAAATTTGGTGTTGCTCATTTCAATCATTCCACACGTTCAGGTGAATCTGATCTGGATGAATCCTTTGTCAGGGATTTTTGCAAAAAAAATAATATAGTTTTTTATAGTACAAAAATGGATATTGAAGCGCTCAGGAATAGGGGAGAGGGCAATAATTTTCAGGATGTTGCCAGAAAATACAGGTATCAGTGGCTTGAAGAGATCAGAAAAGAAGAGGGTTTTGATTATATTGCTACCGCTCACCACAAAGATGATAATATCGAAACCTTTTTATATAAAATTTCAAGAGGATCAGGCTTGTCAGGATTGAAAGGAATAAATATGAAGATTGGAAAGATCATCAGGCCTCTATTGAATATTTCAAGGGATGAGATCGATGTATATACAAGGGAAAATAAGATTGAATTCAGGGAAGATAGCAGCAATAATTCCGATAAATATTCGAGGAATTTTATCAGACATCATATAATTCCTCAATTCAGGAAGTTGAACCAAAATTTTGATTCCCGCATATCTGTAACTATGCAAAATCTTCAAAGTGCAGGCAATGCCCTAAATTTTCTGATCGATGATTTTTTCAAAAATCATATAAGTTATGATAATGAGGTTGTTATTGTTCAAAAGGATATTTTGGTAAAAAACATTGATAATAAGCATGTAATATATTATTTATTATCTAAATATGATTTTAATATTTCGCAGGTTGAAGATATTCTTAAGGCATTGGACAATACAGGAGCATTATTTTTTAGCGAAAATTACGAGTTGTTAATTGACCGTAATGAAATTTTGATAAGAGAAAAAAGAAATGATGTTAATGTAGAAACCGGTATCATCCCGGGATCAAATGAAATTAAAGGGATTGGTGTTTTAAAGATAGAGAAAATCGCGATGCACAAGGATCTCGATCTTAAAAATGGCTTGTACCTAAATGCTGATGATCTTGTTTTTCCTCTGAAATTAAGGAAATGGCAACCAGGGGATAAATTTAAACCCTTTGGACTCAAAGGGAAAAGCAAGAAACTTAAAGATTTTTTTACAGACAAAAAACTCTCCAGATTTGAAAAGGATAATGTCTTTGTATTATTAAACAAAGATGAGATCTGTGCAGTGATCCCCCTTGAGATTTCCTATGATTATAAAATAGCGGATAATACAAAAGAGGTGATCAGGATAGAGCTAGTGCCATAATGTCGTCCCGCTGGGACTTTAATTGGCCTTGTCATTAATGAAACTACCATAATGTCGCCCCGCTGGGACTTATTTTGCAAGATTTAAATAACGAAAATTACTATTTAAATGTGTCCCAAATATTTCAGAGAAATAAAAGGGCCGTAGGCTCGACATTATGGTAGTCATCTCGATACACTCCGGCTAACGCCAGGAGCATACTTCGATACGCTTCGCACTCAGTACAACGCTCGATGAGCGAAACCATATAGGTGTTTTGGCGGTATTTTGTGGTGATGCAAGAGACTTTGCTTAATTTAAATTTTTAAAATTAATATTAAGGTATCACAAAAAAGCTTTATTTATTTTAGTATTAAAAGATGAAATAAATTTTAATGTGATAGAAGAAAGAGTCCCATCGGGACGACATTATGGTAGAAAAAATTTAACCCCGACAGTATTTTAGCGTTATTTTGTGGTGATGCAAGAAACTTTACTTAATTTAAATTTTTGAAATTGATATTAAGGTGTCACAAAAAGCTTTATTTATTTTAGTATTAAAAGATGAAAGAAATTTTAATGTAATAGAAGAAAGAGTCCCATCGGGACGACATTATGGTAGAAAAAATTGCAACCCCGGTAGTGTTTTGGCGGTATTTTTGCAGCAAAGCAAGCAAAAATAGTGACAAAACAATATAAAATGAAAAATATTCATATATTCCCTACTCAAAATCCTCCCATTCATCCCAATCATACGGACTTGGGATATCTCCTTTAAAATCTTCCAATTCCCTTCTTTCTTTTTTTGTAGGTCTTCCCTTTCCTTTTTCCCTGTATTCGGTTCCTCTTGCACTGATGAACCAACTTTCATATTTTTTCAATTCTTCCTGACTCGTTTTATCCTCATAACATTCCCGGGCAAGGGGAGAAGAAACTCTTTTTGAGATCAGTTTAAGAACATCCAGAGTAAAATTGATGCCGTTCTTTTTTACTATTAATGTATCACCAACGGAAATATCACTTGAAGGTTTTAATATTTTTCCGCTTTCGAGTTTTACATATCCCGCTTTACAAGCCTTGGTTGCAATAGTCCTTGTTTTGTATATCCTGATACTCCACAACCATTTATCTACTCTTACTTTTGACATGATCAATCTCTGTTTAATACAGGATATTCAAGATCCATATTTTCCATGGTTTCCAATACTATCTTTGCTACCAGATAATTTCTGTACCATCTCTGGTCGGCAGGGATAATATGCCATTTTATTTTGGATTTGTTTATCACATCTTCGTAGGCAAACATATAATCATCCCACAGTTCAGCTTCTTTCCAGTCATTGTCATTATGTTTCCAGTTTTTTCTCAGCAGATCCAGTCTTTCCTGCAATTTTTCTTTTTGTTTATCTCTTGACAGGTGAAGGTAGAATTTGAGTATCGTGGTATTATTGTCAAATTGAAGCAATTCTTCAAAATTATTTATGGCATCTATTCTTTTAGCAACATGTTCCTCGTTTATCCACTTGTGAACTCTTTGTATCAATACATCTTCATAGTGAGATCTGTTGAAAACTTTGATTTTCCCTTTACCGGGAACAAGTTTGTGTACTCTCCATAGAAAATCATGGGACATTTCTTCATCTGTCGGTTTTTTAAAGGAATTTGCACATACGATATTGGGACTTACATACTGGAATGTCACTCTTGTAGCGCCATCCTTACCACTGCTATCCATTCCCTGAAAGACTATCAATAGTGCATGACGCTTGTCCGCTTCATATATTCTGCTTAATTCACCTATTTTTTTAATTAATTTTCCGGTTTCCTTTTTAATATCTTTTTTATTAAGATTTTCAGGAGCTCTAGTAGGTATATCTTTTAATTTGATCATAAGGAAAATGTTTAAGTTTAAAACAAATATAGAAAATTAATTAATATTATTCCAGGTTTCTTGCTTTCTTTTTTTTCTTCTTGTTTTAACTCCAGCTTCAGAATCCCTGTCAAGCCTGCGTAATACTTCGGCTTGCACAGCGGGCTTCTGAGTCTTAAGGTGCAGTTAGGACTCTCAAGCGCGTCAGCCATTGTGATGCCGGTACAAATACATAAAGTGAAAAAATCACACCATCATCTTATTCCTTTTTACCAAATAGGAATTCAAAATAGGATAAAAACCTTTTTTGATATCAGCATCGATATAGTCAATATTATATTGCAGACATTTACTTTTGATATTTTCCCTGAATTCATCCATTTTTTCCGAATACAGTTTTTTGACTTCCGAAGATTGTAGTTTCACCTTATCTCCCGTTTCCATATCTATGAAAAGATAAGGTCTGTTTTCGTATTCAAATTTCCATTCTTTCTCATCATCGGCAACATGAAATAAAATGATCTCATGTTTGTTGTGTTTCAGATGCAAAAGAGCTGAAAAAAGTTCATCCAAAGAATCTCTGCTGTCAAGCAGGTCACTAAAAATAATGATAAGTGATCTTTTATGTGTATTGTCCGCTATTTGGTGAAGAGCATTGGTAGCGAAGGTCTTGTTGTTCATTACCGGATTGGAGATCAGTTTTTCCATATAGCTCAGCATCAACAAATAATGACTGGTATTGGATTTATTTTTTGTATGAATATGAACTTCTTCATCAAAAAGTGATATTCCGAAGGCATCCCTTTGTTTTTTTAGAAGATTCATCAGGGAAGCAGCAGCCAGGGATGAAAACCTTAGTTTATTAATGGCTTTGGTGTCTTTCCTTTCATCGGGAAAATACATTGAAGAAGACGTGTCGATCACAATCTGGCATCTAAGATTGGTCTCTTCTTCATATTTTTTTACATATAGTCTGTCTGTTCTTGCAAATACTTTCCAGTCGATATTTTTTGTTGGTTCTCCTGAATTGTAGAGCCTGTGTTCGGCAAATTCAACAGAGAAACCATGAAACGGACTTTTGTGCAAACCAATAATAAATCCCTCAACAACCTGTTTGGCAAACAAGTCCAGATTTTCAATTTGTTTCAGGTCATATTGATTGAAAAATTCCATATTAATTATTAAGGAAAATATTAAATGAAAAACTAAATAATAACTTGTATGGAAGTTTCCACACAAGTTATTATTTTAAAATTAGCATTTACTTATGAGTTTATTAAAGCTTCAACCTTTTCAAAGAAAAGTGACTTGGGTGCAGTTCCGACATGTCTGTCAACAACTTCACCATTTTTTAAGAATAAAACAGTAGGAATACTTCTTATTCCGTATTCTATAGCAGTTTCTGGATTGTGGTCAACATCAAGTTTTCCAACTTTGACTTCATCGTATTTTTCGCCTATTTCCTGAATAATAGGTCCGATCATTTTGCATGGTCCACACCAAACAGCCCAGAAATCAACCACGGTTATACCATCGTAGTCCAGGATCTCTTCTTTGAAATTTGCATCGGTAAGTTCTAACGCCATTGTAATATGTTCTTTTAAATAAGTGAAAAAATATTAAATTTTTTTATTTCAAAAGCACTCTACCTGAGTAGATATACTTTGAGTAATAACAAATATTACTATATTTTATTATACCAATTAACAAAAAAATATCGGAATAAGTTTAACGAACTACACTTCCATCTTCAAATTTGGTATCGGGATTAATAAATTCCAGTTTTCCTTCACTGTCTTCAGCCATTAATATCATTCCCTGTGATACAACTCCACGTATTTTTCTCGGTTCCAGATTAGCCAGAAGTACGATTTGTTTTCCTATGATCTCCTCCGGTGTAAAATATTCTGCAATACCTGAAGCAACAGTTCTTTTTTCATCACCAAGATCAAGGGTGAGTTTAAGAAGTTTATCTGTTTTTTTGATCTTTTCAGCTTCGATAATAGTTCCTGTACGCAAATCCATTTTAGAAAAATCATCAAAACTGATATTTGGTTTTATTTCTTTATGTTTGGCTTCTTTTTTTTCTGAATTTACCTTTACTGTCTTTTCTTCTTTTTCTTCTTTCTTAACTGAACCGGATTTCAATTTATCTATTTGTTTTTGAATAACTTCATCTTCTATTTTGGAAAATAAATGTACCGGTTCGTTGATCTTGTGATCTGTTTCCAATAATAATTCACCTAAAGCGAGTTCATCGAGAAGTTCCAGCAATTCTCCTTTTTCCTCAATAAGAGGTAAATTAAGCATTTTCCTCAATTTATCTGATGTCGCAGGCAGGAAAGGTTTTATACTTACGGAAATTGCCGTTACTATTTGCAAAGCAAAATTCATAATAGCTTTAACAGCTTCAGGATCTTCTTTTATCAATTTCCAGGGTTCATTGAATTGAAGAAGTTGATTTCCTTTAGCGGATATATCCATCAGGATCTTTAAAGCCCCTCTGAAATCAAATTTTCTAAGTTTAGCATTCATATCCTGGAGTTCATCATGCAGTGACAACATCTCCGTTTCGTGAAATCCTCCGAAATCCTGATCCCAAACTCCGGTAAACATACTATCCTGATCAAATTCAGGAACCACTCCTTTATAATATTTATTGGTTAAAACAATAACCCTGTTCACAAAGTTACCCAAATTGTTTACCAATTCCGTATTGTTTGTTTCCTGAAAATTCTTCCAGGTAAATTCGCTGTCTTTATGCTCAGGCATATTTCTGGTCAGATTGTATCTCAGTTCATCGATATTGTCAGGAAAATCTTCGATATATTCATTGACCCAAACAGCCCAGTTCTTGGATGTGGATATTTTGTCTCCTTCAAGATTCATAAATTGATTTGCAGGAACATTTACAGGCAATATATAATCTCCTTTTGCTTTCAGGATAGCAGGGAAGATAATACAGTGAAAAACTATATTGTCTTTGCCGATAAAATGAATCAAAGCCGTTTCTTCATCCTGCCAATAAGGTTTCCAGTCATTACCTGTTTTTTCAGCCCAATATTTTGTAGCTGAGATATAACCTATCGGAGCATCCATCCAAACATATAATTTCTTTCCTTCGGAATCTTCAATTTCATGAGGTACATCTACTCCCCAATCGAGATCCCTTGTCATTGCTCTTGGTTGCAATCCACCGTCAAGCCAGGATTTGCATTGACCTACAACGTGATTTTTCCATTCATTAGGATCGTGATGTTCTTTTTCGTTTAAAACACCTTCTTCTATATATTCTCTTAGCCATCCCTCGTCTTTGTTCAACGGTAGATACCAATGCTTTGTTTTTTTCAATACCGGTTTATCACCGGTAAGTGTGGAAACAGGGTTTATCAATTCCAAAGGACTGAGTGATGAGCCGCATTTTTCACACTGATCACCATAAGCTTCTTCGTATCCACATTTTGGGCAAGTACCTTTAATATATCTGTCAGCAAGAAATTGATGAGCCTTTTCATCAAAATACTGCTCGCTTTCTTTTTCTTCAAAAATACCTTTATTGTAAATATCCCTAAAAAACTCCTGAGCAGTTTCCTTATGTAAATCCGATGAAGTACGATGATAAATATCAAATGAAATACCTGTTTTTTCAAATGCTTCAATAAATTGATAATGATATTTATCAATTATCTCCTGAGGAGAAATACCTTCTTTTTTGGCTCTCATCGTAATAGCAGCGCCGTTTTCATCAGACCCGCAAATATACACAACATCTTTGTCCATAAGTCTCAGGAACCTGACATAAATATCGGCACTAAGATAAGCACCGGATAGATGACCGATATGTAACGGGCCATTTGCATAAGGTAAAGCCGAAGTAATAAGATATCTTTTAGGATGTATCACAATACTATATTTTATACAAATTGCAAAGATATATATATTTATAAATATAATGTTTATTTTTTGAAAAATATAAAATAAAAAAGGGGGAAAATCAATTTCCTCCTTTTTTATTCTTTTTAATTTAAAATTGTACTACCTGAGTAGTAGCAAATTAATTTATAAACAGTTTTTTCGTTTCAGCTTGATTTTTACTAATGATTTGAATGATATAAATACCTGATTCTAAGCCTGATAATGGTAAATCAATTTCATTGATTCCTTTTGCGATTCCGATTTTTTGATTTGAAATAGTTTTTCCATTTAAATCAATCAATTTCAGATCAACATTTCCTGTTTGTTGAGAGGAAATATTAATAAAGAGTGTGGAATTGCCATAATATGCTTTTGTGAGGTTGAATACGGATCTGTCTTTTGATTTATTTGTTAATAACACAACCTCCGAATTGGAAGTCAATCCTTCAAAATCAGTCTGCCTTAAACGGAAATATATGAATGGATTTCTTGAAATTTCTGATCCCAGATCGTATTCAAATGAATATTCATTTCTGTCCAGACTGTTTCCTGCTCCTGTTACTTCTCCGATATCTTCGAAATTTTCACCATCCAAAGACATTTCAACTGTAAAAAACTCATTATTAAACTCTGCCAATGTTACCCAATTTAGCACTGCTTTACTTCCTTTTGAACTAACTTCAAAAGATTCCAGTATTATCGGTAGTAAGGTATAACTTTGTGTTTGTGTTACCTGACAACCATGTGTTAACCCTTCAGCTGTTGCAGTTATGCTGATAGTATTGCCCTGACTTCCGGCAGTAAATTCAACTTTAACACAGTATGTATTATCCTTTGTGTTTCCTGAACCCAATGCAGTAATAGTAATTCCACTGCCATCATCACCTGTTACTGTAATATCCCAATTGCCATCATTATCCAAATCCCAATCAGCTTTTTCATATTGGGGGAATCCTGCGGTGTAATCTTGAAAACAAATAGTTACAGAAACAGCATCTCCCGGATTGTAAACATTACCGGCAGGGTTAAAGGTCATATCGCATTGAGCCGCGATAGTACTAATAGAAAAATAAATTAACAAGGTCGAAAATAATAATAATAATTTCTTCATATCAGATTGGTTAAAAAGTGTTAATAAAAATAAATAAAAAAAAATATTCCATATCAAGTAGCAAATATAAATAAAATAAACTTATAAAACAAAAAAAAATATAAAAATTATTGTATTTTAATAAATTAAACGGGAAATAATGTATGAAACAGGATGCTGATGACGTTTTTTGAAGCAAAAAAAATGATATTATTGATTTTTTTGCTGTAAAAATAAGTTGAAATTTTGAGAAATTTAATATATTGCAAACTTCAAGGGCATTGGAATACGTTTCAAAATAAAAAAATAAACATATGAAACAAAATAAGTCATATTTATATATTAGTTTTATTATATTATTGCTTATAATTACATGTAATGATGCAATTTCACAAAGTTTCGGTAGAAACAAGCCTCAATACAGATCTTTTAAATTTAAAATAAAGGAAACACCGCATTTTGATCTTTATTATTATTTGAAAAATCCTGTGAAAGTAAATGAAGAGGCACAGTATGCAGAATTATGGTACAAACTTCATCAGGCGGTTTTTCAGGATACATTTTTAGAAAAAAATCCGGTTTTGTTATACAATAATCATTCTGATTTTCAGCAAACAAATGCGATTAGCGGTATGTTGGGAATAGGTACGGGCGGGGTGACGGAAGCACTGAAAAACAGGGTT
>JALVEG010000394.1 GCA_027031145.1 Saprospiraceae bacterium
TTGAAGGCATAGTGGAGCTACGTCAATAAAAATAGCTGAAATATGGCGAAAAAAAAGGTTTTTTCAATCAAAATGATTCTACCTGAGTAGTTACTTTTTTCTTAATTTCTCGAGTTCTTCTTTTTGCTGATTTACTAAATCTTCCAGTTTCTTAATCTTTTTATTTAAAAACTCTATTTCCTCATTTTTAAGTTCCAATTCCTTTTTAAGTGTGGATTCATTAACAACAGGAGCATTGATGTTTTTTGTTTGATCGTCTTTGAGTGAATTATCTTTATCGGTTTTGAAGATCTCAATTTCTTTTATTTTTGCAAACGGATCCGAGCCATTGTAATAACTTGCACCGATATAAGCAAGAGGTACAGCTATTATAAGAAAAATGAAAAATTTAGCACATCCCGTCATTTTGTATTTTTGAGCCATAATTGAAGGTTTAAATTAAAAATTGTGTTTAATCAACAAAAAAGACAATATATATAATATGGTATTATATAAATATAAAGCCAAAATTAATAATAATGATCGATTTAAATAAAAATTTTATATAGAGTATTGTTTTTTATCGACAATTTTATAAAAGCATAAACTAAAATGCATTTTAATGGTTATTATTTACATTCTGTATTTAAGAGATATTTTAGGTGTTTATAAATCATTTAATATATAATAAAAATCAAATTGTCAGGCTGTTTAACCAATAAATTTTGTGTTTAATTAAGAAAATAACATTGATTTTGTGAAAAAATATAAATAATATTAAATTTCTTTTGATTATAAATAAAAATAAACATATCTTTGCAGCTCTTTTTGGGGCAGGGTGTGTCCTGAAGGTAAAAAAACAATAATAATTTTAATAATTTTAAAGAAAAATTTGATTATGCCAACAATTAATCAATTAGTAAGAAAAGGTAGAAAACAAATAATATCCAAAAGCAAATCAAAAGCTTTGCAGGGAAACCCTCAAAGAAGAGGTGTTTGCACCAGGGTTTATACAACTACTCCAAAGAAACCGAATTCTGCTTTGAGAAAAGTAACCAAAGTTAGATTGACAAACGGATTGGAAGTAATTGCATATATTCCGGGTGAAGGTCACAACCTTCAAGAGCACTCAATAGTACTTGTAAGAGGTGGAAGGGTGAAGGATTTGCCGGGAGTTAGATATACTATTGTGAGAGGAGCACTTGATACTGCTGGAGTATCCGACAGAAAGCAATCCAGATCAAAGTATGGAACAAAAAGACCTAAAAAATAATAAAATCAATAATTCATTATGAGAAAAAGAAAACCAAAAAAGCGTCCTATTATGCCGGATCCAAGATTTGGCGATGTAATGGTTACACAATTTGTTAACAATTTGATGTGGGAAGGGAAAAAAGCTGTTGCTTTTAGAATATTTTATGATGCGATGGATATAATTGCTGAGAAGACAGGAGAGGATCCACATGAAGTATGGAAAAAAGCATTGAGTAATGCCATGCCTCAGGTTGAAGTGAGAAGTAAGAGAATTGGAGGGGCAACATTTCAGATTCCTACTGAAATTTATCAATCAAGAAAAATTTCCAATGGAATGAAGTGGTTGATCAAATTTGCAAGAGCAAGAAGTGGAAAGGGAATGGCAGATAAATTGTCAGCAGAGTTGATAGCTGCAAGTAAAGGAGAAGGTGCTGCAGTTAAGAAAAAGGAAGACACTCATAGAATGGCTGAAGCTAACAGGGCTTTCGCTCATTTTAAAGCGTAAATATTAATAAAAAATAGAAATGGCAAGAGATTTAAGTTTAGTTCGAAATATTGGAATTGCAGCTCATATTGATGCTGGAAAAACAACAACAACGGAAAGGGTACTTTATTATACCGGTTTGAGTCATAAAATCGGAGAGGTACACGATGGAGCTGCTACCATGGATTGGATGGAACAAGAGCAGGAAAGAGGAATAACAATTACGTCAGCAGCTACAAGAACAAAGTGGCCCTGGCATAATAAAGAGTATACTGTCAATATTATTGACACTCCCGGACACGTGGATTTTACAGTAGAGGTAGAGAGATCTTTGAGAGTGCTTGACGGTACGGTTGCATTATTTTGTGCTGTTTCAGGAGTTGAACCGCAATCGGAAACTGTATGGAGACAGGCAGACAAGTATAAAGTTCCAAGAATTGCTTTTGTGAATAAAATGGATAGAACAGGTGCTGATTTTTTTAATGTTGTAAATGACATTAGAGAAAAATTGGGTACGAATGCAGTTCCTATTCAGGTTCCTATTGGTGCTGAAGATGATTTTAAAGGAGTTGTGGATTTGATAACAAATGAAGCAATTATATGGAATGAGGAAGATAAAGGAATGACATATAAAGTAATCGATATCCCAGAGGATTTGGTAGATGTCGTAGCTGAATACAGAGAAAAATTGGTAGAAGCATTGGCGGAGATAGATGAATCCTTAATGGAAAAATATTTTGAGGATCCGGATTCTATTACGGAAGAAGAAATGGTAAATGTTATTCGTGAAGCTACTGTGGGTATGATATTAACTCCGGTAATGGCCGGTTCCGCTTTTAAAAATAAAGGAGTACAGGCTTTATTGGATGCAGTTTGTGCATTTTTGCCTTCACCCTTGGATAAAGGTGCTATTGAAGGAATAAATCCAAAAACGGAACAAGTTGAATACAGAAAACCTGATGTCAATGATCCGTTTGCAGCGCTTGCATTTAAAATAGCAACTGATCCATATGTAGGAAGATTGTCATTTATGAGGGTTTATTCAGGAAAATTAGACGCTGGATCATATGTTTTGAATACAAGATCAGGTAAAAAAGAAAGAATATCCCGATTATATCAAATGCACTCTAATAAACAAAATCCTATTGATTTTGTAGAAGCAGGAGATATTGCTGCGGGAGTTGGATTTAAAGATATCAGAACAGGAGATACTCTGTGCGATGAAAAACATCCTATTGTTTTTGAATCAATGACATTTCCCGATCCTGTGATCAGTTTGGCAGTTGAACCTAAAAGTCAGAAGGATGTAGATAAATTGGGTATGGCATTAGCTAAATTGTCAGAAGAAGATCCTACTTTTAAAGTTAGATTTGATGAAAATACAAATCAAACGATAATCAGTGGAATGGGAGAATTGCATTTGGAAATATTGGTGGATAGATTGAAAAGAGAATTTAATGTAGAATGTAACCAGGGGCAACCTCAGGTAAATTATAAAGAAGCATTGACACAAACGGTAGATCATACCGAGAAACTAAAAAAACAATCCGGAGGTTCAGGTTTATTTGCTCAGATATCATTTGAAATAGGACCTGCCGATGAAGAATTTTTAGAAAGTGAAGAGTTTAAAGACGGAAAGGTTAAAATGCAATTTATCAATGATATATTCGGAGGTTCCATTCCAAGAGAATTGATTGGACCTACACAAAAAGGATTTGAATCAATGATGAATAGCGGTGTTCTTGCAGGATATAGCCTGGATAGTATGAAAGTGAGGATTTACGACGGAAGAACACACCCCGTAGATTCTAAGCCGATAGCTTTTGAGCTTTGTGCTAAAGAAGGATTCCGATCAGCAGCTTCAAAAGCTAAGCCGATTATTTTGGAACCGATAATGAAACTGGAAGTTGTGACTCCCGAAGAATATGTAGGTAATGTTATTGGAGATCTGAACAGAAGAAGAGGAATACCGAAAAGTCAGGATATGGCTGCCGGAGGAGTTGTTGTTGTGAAAGCAGATGTGCCGTTGTCAGAGATGTTTGGATATGTTACACAATTGAGAACATTAACATCCGGTAGAGCCAGTAGCACTATGGAATTTTCGCATTATGCACCTCTTCCGGAAAGTATTGCAAAAGAAATAGTAGAAAAATCTAAAGGAAAATTAAATAATTAATAAAAAATACTTGTTTTTTTAAATTATAGTTGTACCTTTGCAGCTCAATTTAAAAAATTGGTATAGAATTAAAGGTTATGAATCAGAAAATCAGGATAAAACTTCGTTCTTACGATCACAATTTAGTTGATAAATCAACGGAGAAAATAGTGAAGGCCGTACGTAATAGTGGTGCGGTTGTAATGGGTCCGATTCCGCTGCCAACCAAGAGAGAAGTGTTTACAGTGTTGCGATCACCACATGTCAACAAGAAGTCTCGGGAGCAGTTTCAATTGAGAACCCACAAGCGTTTAATTGAAATTTATACACCTACTCCGAGAACTGTAGACGCTCTATCGAAGTTAGAGCTGCCTAGCGGAGTCGATATTCAAGTTAAATTAACTTAAATAAGCAATTTGTTTTTCAAAATTCCTGAAAATCTTTATGGTTTCAAGGGATTTTGAGGATAAGTATGCAATCAAAAATTTAGTCATGAACGGAATAATTGGGAAAAAAGTCGGAATGACAAGTATATATGATGATAACGGTAAGTATGTTGCTGTTACTGTCATTGAAGCTGAGCCTAATATAGTAACCCAGGTGAAAACAGAGGATACTGAAAATTATAATGCCTTACAGGTAGGGATTGATAAGGCGAAAGAAAAAAATACTACAAAACCATTGATGGGGCATTTCAAAAAAGCCAATACTAAACCATTGAAAAAAATGGTGGAATTCAGGGATTTTGAGATTGATAAAAATCTTGGAGATTCTATTAGTATTGAAGAGGTTTTTGCAGAAGGAGACATCGTAAATGCTATTGGAATTTCAAAAGGTAAAGGTTTTCAGGGAGTTGTTAAAAGACATGGCTTTCACGGTGTCGGTGATAAAACTCACGGACAGAAAGACAGACTTAGAGCGCCCGGTTCAATTGGAGCTGCATCATATCCTGCCAGAGTGTTTAAAGGTATGAGGATGGCCGGTCGTACCGGAGGAAAGAGGGTTAAAGTTGTGAATTTGAAAGTAGTAAAGATATTACCAGAAAAAAATCTTATTTTGATCGGTGGAGCTGTTCCGGGTCATAAAGGTTCTTATGTAATAATCGAAAAGTAATTAAGATGAAAATTAATGTAGTAGATACCAATGGAAAAGAAATAGGAAGGCAAGTTGATCTTCCGGATTCATTGTTTGGAATTGAACCAAATGAGCATGTGATGTATTTGGCTGTGAAACAATACCTGGCTAATCAAAGACAAGGAACTCACAGCGCAAGGGAAAGAGGTGAGATAAGAGGTTCAACCAGAAAGATAAAAAGACAAAAGGGAACAGGAACTGCTCGTGCAGGATCTATAAAAAATCCTTTGTTTAGAAAAGGAGGCAGGGTTTTCGGACCAAGACCGAGAAGTTATGAATTGAAGCTAAACAAAAAAGTTAAGAATTTGGCCAGAGCTTCTGCATTATCTGCAAAAGCAAAATCAGATGCAATTGTAGTAATGGAAGATTTTTCTTTTGATAAGCCAAAGACAAAAGAATATGTTAATGTACTGAAAAATTTGGGTGTTGAAGGCAAAAAAGTTTTGCATCTTATAGGTGAACCAGATAAAGTATTGTTTTTGTCTTCAAGAAATATTCAAAAGACAAATTTGAAAGAAGTAAGACAGTTGAATACATACGAAATTTTGAATTCAGATAAACTTGTGTTTTTTGAAAGCGCAATAGAAAAAATAAAAGAATTATTTTAAATTATCAATTATGGAAATTTTAATAAAACCGGTAATTACTGAAAAAGCTGAAACTTTAGCCGAGGAAAGAAATAAATACACTTTCGTGGTTAATAAAAAAGCAAATAAAATACAGATTAAGAAAGCTGTTGAAGATATGTACAATGTAAGTGTTACCGATGTGAATACTTCTGTGATGCCCGGAAAAGTTAAGGTACGGGGAACCAGATCAGGATATCAAATAGGGAAAATGTCTGCTTACAAGAAAGCTGTTGTTTCAGTAGAAGAAGGTGAGGTAATTGATGTTTATGGTAATGTGTAATTAGTTTTGGTAAAAAATAAAAATATTAGAAATGCCAATTAAGAAATTTAAACCGATAACTCCGGGCTTGCGATTCAGAACAGGATTGGATTATTCTGAGATTTCAGAGAATAATCCCGAAAAATCACTGTTAGCCAAGCATAAAAAATCCGGAGGAAGAAATAGTAAAGGAAGAATGACCATCAGACAGAGAGGCGGAGGTCATAAAAGAAGATACAGGGTTATAGATTTTAAAAGAGATAAAGATGGAATTCCTGCAAAAGTAAAATCTATTGAGTACGATCCTAACAGAACAGCTTTTATAGCATTGCTTGTTTATGCCGATGGTGCCAAAAGATATATAATTGCTCCAAAAGATTTAAAACCTGGTGATAGCGTAATATCTGGCAAGGGAGTTGCTCCTGATGTTGGAAATAGTTTATATCTGAATGAAATACCTTTAGGAACAACTATACACGCAATCGAAATGACTCCCGGTAAAGGAGCTGTTATTGCAAGGAGTGCCGGTACAAATGGTGTTCTTGTAGGAAGAGAAGGTAAATATGCTATTATCAAAATGCCTTCAGGAGAGATGAGAAAGGTATTTTTAGAGTGCAAGGCTACTATTGGCAGTACATCAAACGGAGACCACTTTTTGATTAATTCAGGTAAAGCAGGAAGAAGCAGATGGTTGGGTAGAAGACCCAGAGTTAGAGGTGTGGCGATGAACCCTGTCGATCACCCGATGGGAGGTGGAGAAGGTAGAGCTTCCGGTGGACATCCTAAATCAAGAACAGGTATTTTTGCAAAAGGACAGAAAACCAGGAATCCTAAAAAGAAATCGAGTAAATTGATTATTTCTAAAAGGAAAAAATAAAAATTGAATGGCTAGATCAATAAAAAAAGGACCATTTGTCTATCACAAACTTTTAAAAAAAGTTAGTAAGGCAAGAGAAGAAAACAGGAAAACTGTGATCAAAACATATTCCAGGGCATCAATGATTATACCTGATATGGTTGGGTTAACAATTGCAGTTCATAATGGTAAAACATTTGTTCCTGTATTTATTACTGAAAATATGGTTGGGCATAAATTGGGGGAATTTTCTCCTACAAGATTGTTCAGAGGACATGCCGGAAATAGAAAGTAAATTAGTATAATAGTATAATATAGATAATATGGAAGCTATTGCAAAATTAAAAAATTGCCCGATGTCACCGAGAAAAATGAGAATGGTGGCTGATGCTATCAGAGGGAAATCTGTTGAGGAGGCATTGAGTATTTTAAAATTTAATAAAAGGGAAGGTTCATTTTGGCTTGAAAAATTGCTTTTGTCGGCTATTGCGAATTGGGAATATAAGACAGAAATGACTAAAAGCGCTGATGAATACGGTTTAGTAGTCAAAAGGATATGGGTTGACGGAGGTACAAGTTTGAAAAGATTCAGGCCTGCTCCTCACGGAAGAGCTAATCCTATAAAGAAAAGAACAAATCATGTTACTCTTATTGTAGAGAGTACTGTTCCTTTTGAAGAAACTGAAAATGTTGAATAATTAATTAATAAATTGTTATAATGGGTCAAAAGACAAATCCGATTGGTAACAGGTTAGGAATCATCAAAGGCTGGGATTCCAACTGGTTTGGTGGAAGAGATTTTGCATCAAAATTGGTTCAGGATGTAGAAATCAGAAATTATATCCGTGCCAGAATATTTAAAGGTGGTATATCAAAAATCGTAATTGAGAGAACTCTAAAGAGAATAACCGTTACGATTCATACATCAAGACCGGGAATTATTATTGGAAAAGGCGGGCAGGAAGTAGACAGATTAAGAGAGGAATTGAAAAAATTGACTGGAATGGATGTTCAGATCAATATAATTGAGATAAGGAAGCCTGAACTTGATGCTTATATCGTTGGAGAAAACGTTGCTAAGCAACTTGAATCCAGGATCAATTATCGTAGAGCTGTTAAAATGGCTATTCAATCATCGATGAGAGCAGGTGCAGAAGGAATAAAAATCAGAGTTTCCGGTAGATTGAACGGTGCAGAGATGGCCAGATCCGAAGAATTTAAAGATGGTAGAATTCCATTGCATACTTTTAGAGCTGATATAGATTATGCTTTGGTTGAAGCTCAGACTATATATGGTAAAATCGGTGTGAAAGTATGGATATTTAAAGGGGAAGTATTAGGTAAAAGAGACTTGTCACCTAATGTTGGTGCCAAAGGTAAATCAGGAAGAGGAGACCATAAAAGAGGTGGAAACAGAGGAAGAAGAAATAGAAGGTAAATTATTATATTTAAATAAAAAAAATTGTACCTTTGCAAAACTTTTGAAAAAAGCAAAAATAATTTAAAATGTTACAACCTAAAAGAACAAAATATAGAAAGCAACAAAAGGGTAAAAACCGGGGTATTGCCACAAGAGGACATAATGTGTCTTTTGGTAGTTTTGGGATGAAAGCGATGGAGTACGGTTTTATAACCAGCAGACAGATTGAAGCGGCAAGGATTGCTTTGACAAGATATATGAAGAGGGAAGGTAAGGTTTGGATTAGAATATTTCCCGATAAACCTATCACATCAAAACCTTTGGAAGTAAGGATGGGGAAGGGAAAAGGAGCATTGGATCATTATGTGGCAAGAGTCCAACCCGGAAGAATCATGTTTGAGATTGATGGAGTTTCTGAAGAGAGAGCAAGAGAAGCATTAAGATTGGGATCTCAAAAGATGCCTATTAAAACAAAATTTGTTGTAAGACCGGATTACGAAAAATAAAAAAGAAAAAAATGGCTACTAAGAAATTTTTAGAATTACAGGAATTTACTGATGTGGATTTGGAAAATGAGTTGAAAGAGGCACAGACAGAATATAGAAAATTAAAATTTGATCATGCTGTTGCCGGATTGGAAAATCCACTTGTTTTAAGATCGTTGCGAAGAGATATTGCAAGAATTAAAACAGAAATGAGAAGAAGGGAAGTTGCTGGTATGTCAGCTGAAGAAATAGCAAAAAGAGATAGAATCAGATTGCGAAGAAAACTTAACAAAAAATAAATTCTATTCAATTATGACTGATAGAAAAAATCGAAAACAAAGAAATGGTGTGGTTGTAAGCAATCGCATGGATAAAAGTATTACTGTTTTGGTTGAGAGAAAACTTAAGCACCCATTGTATGGAAAATTTGTTAAAATGAGCAAAAAATTTATGGCTCATGATGAAAAAAACGAAGCTAATATTGGGGATAAAGTAAAGATTATGGAAACAAGGCCATTAAGTAAGAAGAAGAGATGGAGATTGGTGGAAATATTAGAAAAAGCAAAGTAATATTCTGGTTTAATTTTAAAAAGTAAATAATCATGATACAACAAGAATCGAGACTGAAAGTAGCTGATAATAGTGGTGCAAAAGAAGTACTTTGTATTAAAGTATTGGGTGG
>JALVEG010000395.1 GCA_027031145.1 Saprospiraceae bacterium
TACCTGGCGTTTGGTATTAATATGATCATATTGGAAATATTTAAAATTGATACCGCCAACCCATGCTTTAATATAGCCTGTTTGAGGATCAATAGCGAGCATTCCGGTTTGCAAAAAATTTCTATGATATTTTATTGAATCCAATGGAGTCATTGTCACTGTTTTTTCTCCTTGTTCATTGTATGCAAAGACCTTCATTTTAGTTTTTCTGTTGAAAGATTTTTTTACTGCCTCATTCAGTTCTTTTTGCTTTAATTTTAGAGGTTTCCAATATTTACCGGCGAGTATTTTTTTATAAGTTTTGATTTGAGCTGATGTAATATATTTTGCCTTATTAAGTTTACTAAAGTAATTATTGTTTTTTTCCTGGTTTAGCATTCTTTGAATATCGGTATCTAATAATCTGGCTTCAGGATATGTGTTTTTTATGGAATCTATGATAGGCCCCATTATTTTAGCTCTTAACCCTATGAATCTGTTTGATTCTTTAATATATCTATTTAAAGTTTTTTTACGTAGTTTCAGTTGTTTTTTATCAGCACCGTAAGTCCATGGATCTTTGCCTTTCCATACGCGATTAAATACACCCTGCAGTTTTTTCATCCTGTCATTAACAGCTTTCTCTGCCAGAATTTGATAATCCAGATCTATGGTGGTATATATTTTCAATCCGTCAAGATTAATATTATATTTAGTACCATCCTGTTTTCTATATTCGGGTTTATCAAGTAATCTTTTCACCCATTTTAGCAATTCAGCTCTAAAATAAGGAGCGGGACCTTTATAACTGGCTGCTGATTTGAATTTGGAATTATCCAATTCTTTTTTAATCAATGTCCGGTATTGTTTTTCATCCAGATAACCATATTTCAACATTTGCTTAAGAACGACATTTCTTCTGGCTTTAGACTTGTCAGGATGCCTTTTAGGATTGTATTTTATAGGCCATTTTAACATTGCTATCAATGCCGCTGCTTCATCAATGGAAAGATCTTTTTGAGATTTACCAAAATAAGTTCTTGCAGCGGATTCGATGCCGTAAGAATTATACAGAAAATCAAATTTGTTAAGATACATTGCTATAATTTCCTCTTTTGTATATCTTTTTTCAAGTTCGATTGCAATAAGCCATTCCTGAAGTTTTTGCCATAATCTTGTTATACTATTTCCCGGTTTATCAGTAAAGAATAATTTTGCAAGCTGTTGGGTAATCGTACTGGCACCACCTTTTTTCCCAAAATACATCAAAGCGCGAATTGTTCCCCTTGCGTCAATACCGCTGTGTTTATAAAATCTGACATCTTCGGTTGCAATTAAGGCGTTAACTATATGTGGGTTTAATTCTTCATAAGTAGTCCATACTCTGTTGTAAATAAAGTTTTTGCCTATTTCTTTATTATTTATATCATAAATTATTGTTGAAAACTCATATTTAGGATTATCCAGTTCACTAATATCAGGAAGCTTTGAGAATTTAACAATTACCAATATTGCAGCAGCAAATAAAATTCCTGCTATAGCAAGGGTCCATAACCATATCACATAGTTATTAAAAACGGATTTTTTATTTATTTTCTTTTTTCTTTTTTTTACTGTCATAATTAAATCAGGTCATTTCTTAAAAATAGTTTCAGTACTCCAGGCTTCAGGTTTTTGATTAAAAAGTATCTTTGTTTTGGACCATGTATTTTGAAATAATTCAGATTTTCTATATTTTTCCAGAAAGTCTTCATTTTTCCATTTACTAATGGTAAAAAAGATGTTTTTATTGTCCCTGTCCCTGATTAATTCAAGGCTTATAATACCCTCAACTGATGCTATTTTTTCTTTAGATTTATTAAAAACCGAAAGGAAATCACTGGTTTTATCAGGTTGAAAAGACATTTTTACAATTCGTATGATCATATTATTGGCTTAAAGACTTAAACAATATAACCAGGGTCATTATGGTTGATATTTGGGCAACGGAATCTGTTATGATTTTGTTCCAGTCAATATCTTTTTTCTTCTTTTCCTGATCTTGTCTTTTTTGTTTGTATCCGACTTCAATGACAGAACCCTTTCTTACTTTAGGAGTTATACTAAATAAAATCATATCATTGGTTTTCTCTATTTCTCCATTTGGATGTTTGACAAGTATTTTTTTTCTATCCCCGTTTTCATTGATCCCTCCTGCATACTTATTTATATAATAAATGGCTCTTTTCCCTTTATGAAATGGAACATTGATCCCATATTTGTTAAAAGCAACTTCATCTTTGTATTTTTCATATACATTTGTTGCTCCTCTTATTGTCACAAAATCTTTTTGTTTTGGTATATAAATGATATCTCCCGACTTAATAATATAATTATATTTTGATTTGTAATGATCCATTGCATCTTGTAGCCCCATTACTATAAAACCCGTACTATCAAGTGAGCGGTAAAGAGTTGCGCCATCTAAAAATGCTTCTTCTGAAAAACCACCGGCTCGTTTTATTAAATCTGATATTTTTTCATTTTTTGCTGCTATTGTATATTTTCCCGGATATCGTACTTCTCCGGAGATAGTAACAACTTTTTGAAGTTCAAATTCAGGAACATATCTGATAAAAACATTATCATAAGGCTCCAATTTGTATTGATTGGATTTATCATCGGTCATTAAAGAATTTTTATCTATATTGATTTTTCCAACAATTACTTTGGTCGGTTTATTATTCTGGATTTCAATTCGGGATACTTCAATATTATTGGTAGATGCAGCCATTTTGAAACCTCCTGCCAATAATATCAAATCTTTTAATGTCATATCCTTCCCGTATTGAAAAATTCCCGGGTTGTTAACTGCTCCGTTTATACTAACAGTTCTTTTTTCATTGAATAAATTTTGAGGCAGGACCTCAAGATTATCAAATGGTTTTAATTTTATATTTTCCTGATTTGAGGGATTCGATAAAATTTTCCTGAGATCAATTTTGATATATTGTTTTTCAAATTTTCTCAGGGGATCCTGACGGTGAATGAAGGCAACGTTAGAAGCATTTCTGTTCAATCCTCCTGCCAGTACAATAGCATCGGAAATCTTTATTGACTCGGCAATTCCGTATAAATATGTACCTGTATCTCTGACAGCTCCTGTTATTTCGATATATGCTTTGTCGGTAAATCTGGTTTTGGGCCATATAGTGATAATATCTTTATTCTGAAGTAAAATATCTATATTTTCATTATTTTTGTTTTTGAGGATTTCATCGATATTTATTTTGATATATCTTTTCACCCCAAATTGATCTGTACGTAATAAAAATGCAAAATCCGTTTTGGCGTCAGGTTTTAATCCTGATTGCTTTATAGCATCGGAAACTCTAATACCTTCTTTTCTTTCAAATCTTCCGGGGTTATAAACAGCGCCCTTGATCTCAAAATAGTTTTCAATTTTTGTTTTAATAACATTTACTATTATTTCATCACCATCTTTGAGGATAAAATCCGATATTTTCCCTTTATCATCTATAAAATCAACAGTCAGAATAACTTTTTTCTTTTCAACAAATCTATTGATTTGCAATTTTTTCCGGATTGCATCTTTATTGAATCCTCCTGCATAATGTATAAGTTCCCTAATTCCTTCACCTTCTATCAATTCATAAGACATAGGCCTTTTTACACCTCCTTTTACAGTTACCACTTTTTCTGCAACCGGAACATGGATCATGTCATTGTCTTCCAAAAAGAAATTATTGCTGTATTCAGAATTTACGAGGTATTTGTACAGGTCGAATACTTTGAATTTGCCTGAGGAATGTATTAACTTAATATTCCTGACAGAAGCAATCGGGGTTGTACCTTTTGCATATTTTACTGCTTCAAATACTGTATTGGTAGCATTGATAGAATAAGATCCCGGATCTAATACTTCACCATAAACAGAAATCTTAATATTTCTGGAGGATTCCAGATCAATATTTATTTCGCCGGGATTGAATAAAATAAATTGAGATAGTTCATTATTTATTTTTTTTCTTGCTTTAAATAAAGGCAAACCTTTTAAATAGATCCGCTTATTAAAATTGCGCATTTTGATTTTAATATAACCGTCTTTGTCTATTACATAGCTATTGTCAAAATGAGAATTATCCGACCAGATGGAAATAGATATCTTATCTCCGGTACTAAGTAAATAATGTTCATTTACATTTGTGAGATCTTTATTTTTATCAGGTGCAATACTTAATATGCTATGTCCATAGATCGGAAATGAATCAGGAACTTCTTCTATCTGATCATTTTCAGGCATTAAATTTTCCTTATTAATTTCAGGAGTAGGAACATTTTTTTCAGTGGTATCTTCCTTTTCGACCTGAGTTATTGCTTCATCTAATTTTTTTTGTTCAAGTTCTTCGATTATTTTTTTTATTTGCAGGATTTGCTCGGGAGTTGCGTTATCAATATTATCAGGATCGATATTGTTTTCAATTAAAGCCTGCCTGACTTCATCTTCGGATAAACCCCGTTTATTCAATTCGTTTCGGACTTGTTGTTCAGTAACATTAATTTGTTGGGCTACAACTATATTTGGGGTTATTGCAAATCCCATGGAAATAATAATAATTAATATAATTCTTTTCATTTGTAAGTAGTTTTATAAGCCATTGATATTATTGCTCATACTGTTTTTTGTAATAATTCAAATATTCTCCGCTGGTTACATTTTCAAGCCAATCCTGACTATTGAGGTACCAATCAACTGTTTTTTCCAATCCGGTTGCAAAATCGGTTTCGGGAAGCCAGCCTATTTCACTTTTCAGTTTAGCTGAATCAATTGCATATCTTCTGTCATGCCCCGGTCTGTCTTTTACAAATGTTATCAATTTTCTTGATGTTCCGGGACTTCTGCCAAGTTTTTCGTCAACAGTATCGCATAATTTATGGACTATTTCGATATTCATCCATTCATTATCTCCTCCGATATTATAAGTTTCATTGTATTTCCCTTTATGCAATATCTGGTCTATCGCTTTGACATGGTCTTCTACATACAACCAATCTCTAATATTTTTACCGTCACCATATACCGGTAATGTTTTATTATTAACAATATTATTGATTATAAGAGGAATAAGTTTTTCAGGAAATTGATAAGGACCATAATTGTTTGAGCAGTTGGAAATCATGGTATTTAGTCCAAAAGTATGAGAATAAGCACGTACAAAATGATCTGAACTTGCTTTTGAGGCGGAATATGGCGATCTGGGATCATAACTTGTGGTTTCTAAAAATTTTCCGGTTTCTCCAAGGCTTCCGTAAACTTCATCGGTCGATACATGATAAAACACATTATCATCATCATTTTTCCAATGTTTTTTTGCGGCATTCAATAATGTCAGTGTTCCGATTATGTTGGTAGTTACAAATTCCAATGGATTTTCTATTGATCTGTCAACATGCGATTCCGCAGCAAGATGAATGACCGAATGGATATTATATTTTTCAAAAATAGTATTGACAAGTTCAATATCTTTAATATCTCCTTTGATAAATTTGTAATTATCATAATTTTCAATGTCTTTCAAGTTCTCAAGATTTCCTGCATAGGTGAGTTTATCAAGATTAATTATATAATATTTATCCTGATATTTTTTTACAAAATGCCTGACTAAATGAGATCCGATAAAACCTGCTCCTCCGGTAACTAAAATGCTTTTTTTATTCATTTAATTAGTTTTTTTTGGATTTAACATAATAAACATACAAAAGTAATAAATTTTGACTTGTTTATATATATTAAAAAAATAATGTGTTTTAATAACAGTAATAACCAACAATTATTTATTAATTTCGTATTAAATATTAACAAATATACATAATAATGATAAAAAGACTCATATTAGTTTATATAGTATTGTTTTTTTTACCGTCTTCTCAACTATTTTCACAGGAAACCAAACATGAACGAAAAAAAGAGGATGCAGGATTGATTACCGGATTTTCATATGGTTATTTTATGCCGGGAGGTGATTTATCAAATAGATATGGCAATAATTTTAAGATAGATATAGCACCTGTATATTATTTTTATAATTCAAGTTTTTCCATCGGTCTTGAATTGAGTTATTTATTTGGTTCTGAAGTAAAAATAAATCCTTTGCCAAATCTTATCAGTTACGATAATCAAATTATCAGTATTGACAAGACTTTTGCTACACTTAGTATGGATGAGAGAGGATATCAGGCAGGAATAAATATTGGCAAAATAATATCATTTAACGATCATATCCGTTCGGGATTGAAACTGGAACTGGGAGTTAATGTTTTGAGACATTGGATACATTTTCAAAATGATTATTCTATTTTACCACAACTGGAAGGAGAATATCTTAAAGGTTATGATAGATTGACAGGAGGAATTTCAATGAAAGAATTTATAGGTTATCAGTATTTAAAGAGGGAGAGCAGAATAAATTTTTATGCCGGTTTTGAATTTATTCAGGGATTTACCAAAAGTCTGAGGAAATATAATTATGACCAGGCGGCATATGATCTGAATGAGAGAAAAGATTATCTTTTCGGATTTAAAATAGGATGGATTTTGCCATTATATAGAGTAAATAACCCTGAAGAAATATATTATTGATCATGCGTGTCATATATAATCTGACAATAAATTTGTACCTGATAGCAATCAGGATTTTTGCTCTTTTTGACAAAAAAGCAAAATTGTGGATAAAGGGGCGAAAAATCCAAACTTTACCTACACTTAAAGATAAAAAAGTAATCTGGATGCATTGCTCTTCTCTTGGTGAATTTGAACAGGGAAGACCTGTTCTGGAAAAACTCAGATCATTGAAAAAAGACCATATATTTGTATTGACTTTTTTTTCTCCATCTGGATATGAAAAAATTAAAAACAGTAATATAGCCGACTATATTTTATATTTACCGATCGACCTCCCTTCATATACTGAAGAATTTGTGAAAAAAATAAACCCTGAATTGGCTATTTTTGTCAAATATGATTTTTGGTACAATTATCTTAGAACTCTAAACAAAAAAAAGATCAAAACAATTTTCATCTCAGTACTTTTGGATAAAGACCACAGATTATTAAAGTCATACAACAGGATTTTGATAAATGAATTGAAGAAGATCAAATATATATTTACACAGGATGAAGAAACTTTGGAATTGTTGAAAAAAAACGGATTTGAAAATGTGTTAAAAGCGGGAGATACAAGGATAGAAAGAGTTATGGAAATAGCAGGATCGGATTTTTCAGATAAAATAATAGAAAAGTTTGTCAGTAAAGATAAAAAAACGTTGATCTGTGGAAGTACATGGAAAAAAGATATAGAAGTGATTGCAGCTTCACAGGATTTTCTTTTGCCAGGATTTAAGATGATTATCGCTCCGCATGAAATCACAAAAGGACAAATAGATTATATTGTAATGTCATTTAAAAATAAAAAAATCGCTTTTTACAGTAAGAATAAGGATGAAGAAATAAAAGATGCTGATATTTTAATAGTTGATACTATCGGCATATTATCAAAAATATACCGGTATGCGGATCTGGTTTTTATCGGAGGAGGATTTGGTAATGGGATACATAATACTTTGGAACCGGCAGCATATTTTGTGCCTGTTATTTTCGGTACTAAATATCATCGATTTTATGAAGCGCAAAAGCTGGTTGAAAGAAAAGCATTTTTTAGTGTTAAAAATACTTCGGAGCTTAGAGAAATAGTATTATCTTTGGAATCGAATGAATTTTTAAATACTGCAAAAAACAATATTATTGCATTTTTTGATGAGAATAAAGGAGCGACTAAAATAATAATTGATCATTTGGAAAAAAGTAATTGACAGGAATGAAAGATTTTAAGAATTATAATATATTGATCATCGGAGATATAATGCTTGATAAGTATATCTTTGGAAATATTGATAAGATATCTCCTGAAGCACCTGTTCCTATATTTGAAATAATAAGGAATAAAGAAAAGCCGGGCGGTGCTGCAAATGTTGCGCTGAATATTAAAAGTCTTGGTTCCAATCCTGTTTTGTTGAGCATAGCAGGAGATGACAGAGACGGGAATAAGCTTTTGAAATTGCTTAAAGAAAATGAAATAGATACTTCCAATATTTTGCGGGATTTTAAAAAAATAACCACTGTTAAAACAAGGTTGATGGCAAATGGCCAACATGTTTTAAGGATTGATGAAGAAAATCCCATGCCAGTTGATAGCAAAACAGAAAAAATTATCAGTGAAATATTTTTGAAGATACTGGAAGAAAAGAATATCGATGCAATAATAATGCAGGATTATGATAAAGGATTGCTGGGAGAAAATTTAATTAGATTTTTTGTAGAAAAAGCAAGAGAAAGGAATATTTTCATATCGGTTGATCCTAAATTCAATAATTTTTTCAATTTCAAAAATGTCGATCTTTTTAAACCTAATCTTAAAGAGATAGGGATGGCATTGAATCGTAAAATCAGCACCCAAAAGGATGATTTGGTAAAAGCTGCCGGAGAGCTACATTCTACTTTGGATTATAAAAATCTATATATTACACTGGGAGACAAGGGAATATTTTATTCGGATGGTATGAATTTTGAGATATTTCCTACAGAGCATATTGATGTTGTGGATGTTAGTGGTGCGGGGGATGTGGTATTGAGCGTGGCAACATTGGCATTTCTGGAAGGTATGGATATCGAAAAAATAGCGGAATTATCCAATATTGCAGGAGGATTGGCATGTGAGATAATGGGAGTTGCAACTATTTCCATGGATCAGTTGAAAAATAAATTTGAAGATAAATAATATGAAATCACAAATAAAAAATATAATACAAGAAAGTATATCGGTTAAAGAATCTGTTTTGAATGATGAAAACCTCATCGGTGAAATAGAAAAAATAATCACTATTGTTACCAATGTTTTTAAGAGTGGCGGAAAAGTATTTTTCTGTGGCAATGGCGGTAGTGCTGCTGATGCACAACATCTTGCAGCTGAATTTTCAGGCAGATTTTATATTGACAGATCACCTCTTTTTGCAGAAGCATTGCATGTCAATACATCATATCTGACTGCTGTAGCAAATGATTACGGATATGAATATATTTATTCCAGGCTGATAGAAGCAAAAGGAAGCAGGGGAGATATTCTATTCGGTTTATCTACTTCCGGCAATTCGGAAAATATCATTAAGGCATTTGATCAGGCAAGATCTCAAAGCGTGATCACAATTGGGTTTACAGGAGCCGGTGGTGGCAAAATGAAAGATCATAGTGATTATCTAATCGCTGTTCCTTCAAAAGATACACCGCGTATTCAAGAAACTCAT
>JALVEG010000396.1 GCA_027031145.1 Saprospiraceae bacterium
GTTGCAACGAGCGGGGGGGGGGTGCGACGACCCGTCGCACCGAGCAGGCGCTAGCGTTGCTTTTTTTAATTTATTCTTTTGCAGAGGGCGTGCCAGCGGGTCACTACTCTATACTTATCTGACATCCATTATTAACTAATTGGTCATAGCTTACACTAATTTTCTTAATGTACGATTTATTATCAATTAATTGACGGAGATTCTTACCACTTTCTAAAGAATCCTGAGTAAATACCAAAATCTCCAAACTATCTCCAACTACATATTTTTTCCAATATTCTTCCATACAAAAAGGGATGTCATATAACATTTTTTTTGACGTATGAGAAGGAAGTACATTGTGATAAAGTTGTTCCTTTCTAATCGAAAAACGACTCCTATCAAAATCTATTTTCCATGGACATAAAAAAAACTGTTCAGATGATTTATTCTCAAAAAGAATCACATTTTTCTTCATTTCTGTAGTTCTACAGGTAGAATTACAAAAAAGAAAAGCAAAGACAATTATCATAATTTTTTTCATTTTATCTTTTTTTTTCTAGATTATTTATTTTGGTTTTCTTAGCCATAGAGGAATTTCATCATAGCTACCTATACAGGCTGTTTTAGTCTTATAAAGCTTAATCATTCTACTACTTGGATTATCCCCCGATTTCTTTGGGATTATTCCTTTGGTTTTATCAAAATATTTCTTTCCTCTTTGCGTTGCATTCCTCTCAGTATAAAAATTATCATAATCGCCTCCCACTAGACCTAAACCATATAGAGATGCTCTAGCTACACTAGGGAGGGCAAATCCTAACAAGTATGCAGGTCCAAAGGTTTGGCTTTGCAAATAATGACCCTATTCATGTTCGAAAAGTGATTCTCCTCTACCCTAATAGTGTAATCCTCCGTAATAAAAGAACCAATAGTAAAAGCTCCAAAATAATAGTCAGCATTTAATACCGTAGCACCTGCCTCAAAATCAACCTAATTTACTTTAGGACGGCACGTCGCAACGAGCGTAGGAATTAAAATCTTCCTCTTGATTCATCAATATCTCTAGTTCAGCAGGGACTATAAATCGCACCGAGCAAATTCATTTGCACATTCTTCAAGTCTTTTCAAAAAGTAAAACATTCGAATAATTTCTATTGGTATTAGAAATATAAATTCGCACAAAGTTTACATAAGAATATCGCAATTCAGCAATGGGAAGTCTTATCAAAATTTTATGAGTATTTTTGTCAAGTTGTTGATAAAAAACTTTATTTTCGTCTCTTTTTTCTCTATCTCCTAATTCAAATAAATGAAAAGTAGATTCAAAAGGGGGAAAATGGTTAGAAAAATCTAAATAAATCATGTCTATTTTATTTACATCATCCAAAGTAAATACGATATTCAAAGTATCAACAATATCGCTATTTTGCGAATAATGACAAGAAACCTCCAAGTCAGATATCGCTGGTTGGGATTCTGCAACTGTATGATAGCAGAAAAAGAAAATAAATAGAAAAATAAATAATCTCACTATTTTAATAACTTTTTAGTTAATGCTTTTAACCTCTCTGGTTTTAAAATTTGGTAGTCTTTGAAACGGCTGTGAAGCAGAACGCAGACCAGATGGTGCTGATACCCTGCAAAAACCGGAATGACCGTTCCTCTAAATCCACAACAAAAAACGAACTTATTCGCTGCGACCTGTGGTCGCAATGCGGATATTAGTGCAGGCTTTTAGCCATAAACGCACCAAACCACAGGGCAAAGACCTACACCTTGATGCGTTTTGCGATGGCACGTTGCAACGAGCGGGTCAGTTTTTTAATTTTTATTTATGTCGGTGCCAGCGGGAAATATGCAGGCTACTCCTTGCTTAAAAAAATTCTGTACAAAAGTACGAGCACAAAAAAGGTCATAGGTATAGTCATAGAGCTTCGATGGATTCCACTATCAAGAAGTTTCACCAGCCTCCATGTCGCAACAGCCACGATAATAATCTTAAAAAAATTTATTGTAGTAAGTGTAGGCTTTAATCTATACCCCTTTTTCCTCAAAGAGTCTATCTGAAGAAGAAAGAAAAAAATACATGCATAAACAATAAACCAAACAAGAAAAAACATAACTATTTTTTTTAAAATCCTAATTGCTAGAATTTTTAATTTTTCGAACTTTGTTTCTTAATGGCTCAGTATGGGATGGGGCTATTTCCAGCAGAGCATTTCGTATTGAGTCCTAAAATTTAAATTTGCCAAGACGATAAATCATCGACAGGGTCCGGTAATCTTCCTTCTAACCATTTTTTTGCTAAAGTTGGACTAAAACCCACATCTGTGTTTTCTATTATCCAGGATAGGTACTCTTCGGGACCTCCATTTAAATAAGGTGGAGGTGAAACCGGATAAAAAAGTGTAGGCAATTTATCCTCAATGGAAATATTGTTAAACACGTATCCAAACTCTTGAATGATAGA
>JALVEG010000397.1 GCA_027031145.1 Saprospiraceae bacterium
TGTTTATTTTTAATAAAAAAAGACAGTTCGCCCTTCCCAAAACCTAATGCCTGTGAATTGATGTGACAGGATTCACATGTTCTTGCATTTTTTGTTGTAGTATGTGCAGCAACAGGTGCAAACCACCTCAAGAACTGAAAATCCTTGCCTGGTTTATCTTCTTTGGATGGTCGCATTTCATTTTTTCGTTTTTTCAACCCTTTGCCTCTGACTCCTAAAGGAGAATCAACCCGCAATGCGAAAAAATGAAACGCTTCCTCTTCAAACTTATTTTTATCCAATGTCATTATCATTCCGGGTATTGCGGGTTTAATTTGATATCCCGAACCGAATCTTTCCAGTCCCATAACCGGTTGTGATATACCAAATTCATCTACCAGTTCATACCATTTCCCCTTGTGTCCTCCTTTCAATTTGATGTCAGGATCATATCCCGTATGACAACCGATGCATGATGGCGCCCATGAAGTATGACACATTGAGCATGCAAGTTTATCATGAACTTTATCCTTGCCACAACTACTTGATTTATTCAATACATATTTCTTTCGATTTAATTTCCCTGTCAAAAAAGCTTTCAAAGAATCTTTCACTGTCGTATTTACCAATGGTAGTCTGTCTTTCCCAGTTGCTATAAATTTCACCGACGGTTGTTTATATCCTCTCAAAGCATAATCCATAACGGAAATACTATCAAATTCACTCAAGGATATGGTATTGAATTTATTTTTGGGATGACAATCTATGCATTGAACTTTCAAGGCATTGTTTTCATGTTTATAGCGAGTACCATCTCCCATTATTTCCTGTGAAATATGGCAATCTATACAAGCTAAACCAGCTTTGTGATGAACATCTTCTGTGGTTTTGGCAAAAACTCTGCCATCATCCAATATTCTGAATCCCGGTTTTCTTTCCACATCATCTTTTGCCAATAATGTTTCGTACCAACCTTGATAATTTGTAGAAATTCGTCCCGAGCGGGCATGACAGCCAAAGCATTTACCATCATCTATATTCAAGTTTAATGAAGGGTGATAATTGTCATTAACGTCAGGGATAGTACCTGATTTATATTCCAAATGGCAAGCCAGACAGCCACCTCCTCTGGACAATTGTGAAACCGGAGCATAATGTTTTTTTTCGTATCCCAGATGACATTTGAAACACAGGTTTTTAATATGCCTGTCGGCTGCGGAATTACCAATATTCTCAATATGAAAAAAGGTATCCGAATGAGCAACCTCTCCAAAAGCATATTTATCTATACTCACAATTCCACTATTAGTGGTCATCAATGAATTTGATATCCTGGATAGTTCCCCCTTATGACAGGCAGTTGTACCGCATGTTTTTCCTGCATTTGCTAAATTTCTGGGAATTTTTATCATATTATGGTGTGCAATATCCTTTTCTTCCGAATAAACATTTCCAAGATGACAAGAGCTGCAACCTATAATTTCCGGGTCATGATGTTTGGAAAATCCTTTAAGTCCGGAATGACAGGAAAGGCAAGATTCTTCACTTATGGTATCGATTTTATTTTTAACATTATTGCCCTGCTGACAGGAAATCAGTATGCTAACTATTCCAATAATGAAAAATATTTTTTTCAATATATTTGAATTAATTGTTTATGTTACAAATATACGCAAATTTTTAATCAGACACTAATAGTAATAACTCTTTTAGTTCTTTATTTGTCAAATTTACTTTTTCAGATTTATCATATATTGTCAATAGATAAACAGTAGCTTCTGAAACAATAAAATTTGTAATTACTCTTGCCCCTCCGGATTTTCCTTTTCCTTTTGATTTTATTGCTAGTCGTATTTTATAACAATTATTTCCAAGACAAAATCCTTGTTGCGGACTATCTTTTAATGATTGGATTAACTCAATATACTCATCTTTTAAAGAAGGATATTTTTTTACTAACCTCTTTAAGTTTTTTTCAAATTTAGGCAATGTTTTTATGCTATAACTCATCTATTAAATCTTCTGCATTGCGAGCCTCTAATTTTCCTTCCCTTACCAACTTCAATTCTTCAACCGCTTCTTTAATATCAAGCATTAAATTAGCTTTTGCATTTGAAATGGGAGTAGCATTTTTAACAAAAGTAAAATTTTGTAATACTTTCAAAAAATAAGTAACTTTGCTGTCTTGTATTTCCAGTAATATTTTCATAATTTATGTATGTTTTTGCATAAACATTCTAAATAAACAACGCAAATTTAACATAAAGTGTTTTAAATATTATAATTAAATTAAATAGTTTATTCAAGAATGAAATATTCCGTTTGTTTCACAGGACAAGTATAATTCCCATTGCCCGTTTCAAATAAAAGATAAGTTTTTTACAAAAGGGTATGCAAAAATTGGCATGCCAAATATTTGGCATATTGATGAATTATTGACGAAATAAATTTCGTCGGCCGAATAAGATATAAGGAATCTAACTATTCTTTAATTCTGTTCTTATAAATGTATGTTAAACACTGTTAAATTATGTTAAATACTGTTAAAATGTTTGTTTTTTCATTAACTTGATATAAATTGCCAACAATTATTATACAAAAAAGTCAATAGTAAAAAATATTCATAAGAAATAACAAATTAGTCCTTTATTATGCTTAAAAAAATTTATCTATCTATCGGTTTAATTTTCTTTGTCGGTTATTATTTACAAAGCCAAATAATTATTGGCTCGTCTTTTAGCTATAATTCCATAAATATTTGCAATCAAAATCAATATTATATTTATCCGAAATGCCCTGAAACAAACTTTTCATTTAGCGAAATCACTCCCGGATATAATTTTTCAATTGATGCAAGAGGGGTGTTGATTAACATTTATAATTTTATGAAAATTGGAGCAGGAACATCTCTGGGGTATGAATTTGACCACATTAAAAAAGTTGGTTTTACTAATCTAAGTGCTAAAGATGACTTGAATACTGATTTACTCAGAGGAAAAGCATATATGAATTTACATTATTTGACCAATAATATTTATGTAAATATTAAGGTTTTGAATTTCTTATATTTGGAAGGTGGATTTCATAATAGATATCTATTAAATAGAGAATTTCCCGACAAATACAAAAAGTATAAAAATAATGAAACCGAAAAAGAATATAATATACCACGATATTATTATGACCTATATTGGGGTTTTGGATTGAATTTTGGAAATTTTATACTTAAATTCACCACTTATAATTTTAATAAGATATTTTATGTTCAATATTTTGATAAAAATACTGTTGGTGGTTCACAATCCAAACCTGTAATTCATAAATTTCACAGTTCCTTTAATTTGACATTATCAATTCCAATAAAAAATTATAAAACAAACAAATTTCCGATATTCTCGTTATGATAGTAAAATGATAAGGATTAATGAAATACAGATAACATAAAATTTGAACATCAGTTATGTTTATAAAAAAAAGTTTAGCTACATATTTATTATTATTTACATATATTTTTATTTATGGGCAAATACATACGGGATTGGATGTTAGTTTTCAGTCTGCTGTATTGAGTTCAATAGATAATAGTAGTACATTTTATAAATGGAATATAAATAATCCCGGCATAGGTATATCGTATTATGCAAAAACAAATATTGCGGAATTCGATAAATTTGCAAATATAGCAGTTGGAGCATCCGCAGGATTTGCTTATAATCGAATTGGAAAAGTAAATTTCCACTATCCTGAAAACAAAGAAGAACTAAATAAAAAATTTTCATCAAATCTCGGCTTAATTTATTTTGATAATCGCTTTTTCATTGATATTGAATTATTAAGGTTTTTAGTACTTGAAGCGGGTAGTCAAAACAGATTATTAATGTACAGACAAACAATACCGGAATTCAGGAAATATTTAGAAAATAAAAATGAAATTGAGTATAAAATACCAAAGTTTTATACTGATTTTTATGCAAGTATAGCTATTAAAATTAAGGGTTTTGTGCTAAATTATAAAATATTTAATATAAATAAAAATATTTATGTTGATGATTTCTCAAAGCCTAATTTTAGCAAAGAAAAACCCACTATTTACAATCTATCCCTTATACATATATTTTCATTGTCAATACCTATAAAATCGTATAAAAACAATATTAAACCTTGTATTAAATTATAAAATGGATATTAATGAAACGAACATGAATTTTTTTAATCATAAAATACACACAAGAGAATGATTATCCGTCAGCTGACGGACATGATAGTTCCTGAATGTATTATAAATTTTTATTAATTTTTTATAAAATAAAAATTTTAAACAGATGAAAAAAATATTTATAATAAGCCTTTTTTTTGTTACAATTGTATATTCCTGCAAAGATCATTTGACACCGGATATCCCGGAGTCTCCACACTTTGTACTATTTGCATATCTTATAGCCGGCAAACCTGTATCGGCCTCTGTGACAAAATCTATTCCCGCTTTTGAAAACAACAGGGAATTGGCTTTGGTGGATTCGGTAATTGTAAAATTATACGAAAACGGGAATATTGTTGATACTTTGAAAAAGATAGATTCAGTATCATTTATTTCACATGTTTCAGTAAAAGAAAATAATAAATATAAGATAGAAATACAAGATTTTCAGCATGTAATTCCTGATTTGAAAAGTGAAGAAATAAGCGTATTGACACCACCTGATATCAAAAGAGTTGATTTGGATTCTTTGGGAAAACATACTACGGATCAGGATTTATTAAAGGTAACAATCATTTTTGATGAAATAAAAGACTACAAATATTTGGGTTATTCTGTTAGAGCCTTTGAAAACACCGGAAGGAAAGGACACAAATGGCCTGTTTTGCCTGCGTATGAATGTGATGTTGACAATTCAGGTATTTTGGATTATACTATTTCCAATATATCGTGCTTTGATTCTATGCAAAAATTGGAATTTGAGACAGGAAACCACAATCTTCAAGAAATCGATACTATTAGGATAAACTTATGTAAATTACCTGATTATACAGGAGATTTTAAGTATTTCTCACGATACAATAAAGTAATCTATGATCCGTCATATTTGAGTTTGCTGGCAGCAGATGACAATTTATCATCAAATATCATAGATGGATATGGTATGATATTAACCATTAGTTGTTCGGAAAAAATACTGGTTCTTAAATAAAATCACAATGAAAAATAAATTCGGATATATAGGTTTAATTATATTTTTGTTATCATTTAAAGTCAATGTTTTTGCTCAAAAATATTATTTTGAAGGTTTTATCAAATCTAATGATGGGAATGTATTGATCGGTGCATCAATTTATGATAAAAGGAGTAAAAAGGGTACGATAACTAATGAACAAGGGTATTTTAGCTTAAATCTGAAAAGAGGCAATCACGAAATATTGATATCCTATGTCGGTTATAATCCGAAAACTATAAATCTGAAATTAAACCACAATAAATCGGAAACTTACATTTTAGAACATAGCACATTAAATGATGTGGTTATAGTTGCTTCAAAAAACAACATGCATTTGAACCCAATCCAAAAACCAATGGAAATGGATATGGCTACAATCAATACTATTCCTTCTATTATTGGAGAACCGGATATAATGAAAGCCATTACATTGTTTCCGGGTATTGCTCAAACAAGTGAGGCTTCTTCCAATTTAACTGTCAGGGGTGCAAATCACGATCAAAATCTTATTATTTTGGATGAAGCTCCTTTGTACCAGACCGGTCATTTATTCGGATTCGTTTCTCCTTTCAATTATACGGCGATAAAAGATGTAAAAGTTTATAAAAATGCCATACCTGCCATTTACGGTGGAAAATTGTCCAGTGTCATAGAGCTACATTCCAATAACGGTAATAATGACAGTCTAACTTATGCTTATAATTATGGTTTGTTAAATACAGGGTTTTCACTTTCTACACCTTTGAAAAAAGATAAAGTAACATTTTTTCTGGCAGGCAGGACATTTTATCTCGGATTATTGACATTACCGGTTTATTATTTGTATAAAAAACATCATATTGATTCCTACGCCACTTATTACTTATATGATATTAATACAAATATTAAATTTACTCCAAATGAGAATAACGAATTCAGTATTTATTTTTATTCCGGTATTGATAAATTATTAGGCTTAATCCATCCGGATAAAAATATAGACAAAAAGATTAAATCATATCTGTCGTGGGGGAATAATACAGTTAGCCTTAAATATAAAAGAAGAATTAGTAGAAATAAGTTCTTTAAAAATCACATTACTTATTCAAAATCGTTTAACAAAACTTATGATGATTATAATGATAGTAAAAATCAAGAGGATAATTATATAAAATATAGAATTTCATCTTTAAATAACATTACTTTGAAATCTTATATTGAAATTTTTAAAGGCATACATTATATCCGGTATGGTATGGAAACAGCTTATAATTACATAATGCCTTTTGAGGACAAAAGAACCGGATTTAACAATCATTTTGTCAGTAGTAAATATAATTTTATACAAGCGGATTTTTTTGGTGATGATTTGATAGAATTGGGAAAATGGTCATTGTATGGAGGATTGAGGTTCTCAAATTACTTCAAGGACAATATCCACAAATGGAATATCGAACCCCGATTATCCATAAATTTCAAAATCAATGAGTCCAACAGCATTGGAACAGGTTATCAAAGATTGGCTCAATATAGTTTTTTGATGCCGATTACCAATCTCGGAATGCCAAATGATATATGGGTTTCTCTTTTGGATAATATGGAGCCCTCTCTGATTGATCAGATTTTTATTGAATACAATAAAGACTTTTACAATAAAAAGTTCAGTTTGGAATCAAGTGTTTTTTATAGAAAATATACACAACTTTATGATATAAAAAATAAAACAATATTGTTTTTTGCAATACCGAAAAATTGGCAGGACAACTTGTCCAAAAATGGAAAAGGGTACGCTTATGGACTGGAACTGATAGCCAAAGCGAATTTTAAAAAAATCAAAGGAATTATTTCATATTCATATAGCAGAAATAAAAACAGGTTTAGTGATTTGAACAATGGTGATTGGTTTAATGGTTATTATGATTTGCCTCATCAATTAGATATAAATATCACAGGAAAATTAAGCAAGAAATGGACATTTTCAACATTATTTAGTTTCAAATCAGGCAGACCGGTTACAGTTCCCCAAGAAGTTTTGGAAAAATCATTATTTGGTCCAATAGTTATTTTCGGTGAAAAAAACAAAGGACGTTTGAGTCCATATCACAGGTTGGATTTATCTGTCAATAAAAGTTGGACAACAAAAAAAGGGAGGACAAAGACATTAGCTTTTTCATTATACAATGCTTATTATCATAAAAACCCATTTTATTACAGATATATAAGGACAAAAAAAGTAAAAGATGAAACTACCGGAACTTATAAAAATATAGATGTCCAACCATATATCGAAGAGTTTGGTTTTTTACCTATAATTCCCTCTTTTTCGTATTCGATAAAATTTTAAAGATAAAAACCCGAATTCGATGATTTTTTTTCAAAACCCTCCCTTTCTATTATTTGCACTGCCCCTGTGCTGATGCACAGGTTTTTTCACTATCAAGTGAGATTTACTCACTTGATTTTTGATAAAATCAAAACCGTTCAGTCATTCCCCTGTCATTTTTCTGCAACGAAGTGAAAGAAAAACTACAAGGGGGAGTGCTGTGCTCTTGCGGGTTGGATGAGGGGGTAGCTGTGCAAAAAAAGAAACAACTATCCCTAATTTCACTTCTCCCAACTTCTGAAATCAAAAATCGTTTACCCCGTTGAATAATCCTACGGGGTTAATCGATGTTCGATATTCAAAACCTTCATTATTCAACCATTTTTCTTTTTTGTTACTTTTCGCCCCAACCCTAAAGGGAGAAGTAACAAAAAAGAAAAATTCCGTTTACCTATAAAAATCCTTCCATTGATATTCAGTTATGAATATTTCATCAGGGGGGCGTCTGTGCAAAAAAATCCTACAAATCCTAATTCAAACTTATCTGCTACCCTCTTATTTTATCACTATTTTTGTTTGCTTCGCCACAAAAATACCGCCAAAATAGGTATGTGGTTGCGCTTAATCAAATCTACCATAATGTCACCCTTAACAGGGCTTTTTATACCACCAAACAACACCTTCTGTCAAATAAATTTGACAGTCCAACTACCCCGCTTCAAAACAACAAACACAGAACACAAAACAAAAAAACAAACCTCCAAACATCAATCTACATCAATCTGTAATCAATCTCCCTCAATCTCTCACCACTCACTACTCACTACTCATCTCTCCGTCCCTCCGTCTCTCAGTCCCTTCGTCCCTCAGTCTCCCAGTCCCTCAGTCTCCCACAATCAACACCCTTCATCCTCCTCCTCTTCTTCCGGTTCGGGAATATCTATTTTTTGTTTTTTGACCTGTATTGTTTTTTTCTTTGCTTGAGGTTTAATCTTCTTGCGTTTCTTTTGTTCTTCCAGTTTTTTCCTTTCCAGATCTTTTTCGTTTTCTCGTTTTATCACACTGAAAAATTCTAAAGCAGGTTCGTCTATTCCTAAATTCAGTTCTCCCAATTGTGCTATTTCTTCGATTTTCATATCTTCAAAATCAGCAAAATCACCATTCAGGACTTTGATATTATCAATACCTGTCTGCTTCAATATCATATACGGCATATTGGCTTCAACAACATCACTGCCGTAAAAAACAACGGTTTTGTTTTCTTTACGCAATTTTTGAAAATATTTATAATTATCCTTTTCCAATATATCCGCTTTATAAATATTTTCCGCACCGGGAAGATGTCCTTTTATATATTCAAACTGATTTCTTATATCAACGACAACTAAATCCGATTCCTTTGAAACTATCTTTTTCGACAATTGGACAGGCGAAATAAAATCGTTTTGCGAAATAGTCATTTCCAATGCTTCTTCCGGCGTCAAAGCAAATGAATATTGAGATTTCGGTTTGCATATCAATAGGATGATTATCGCAAAAAATACGATAAACAATCCCGCAATAATTAAATTAAATATTTTATTTTGATTCATCTGTTAAAATTTTTATTTATCTAATAATTTCTTTTGTCACCATTTTTGCTTTATTGCAAAAATATCGCCAAAACAATAATCGTTTTACTATATTTTAGCTACCATAATTTCACTCCTACGGAGTTTTAATCATCCTAATTTATTATGATTTCTTAATATTTTATAATCATTTTTTAATGTAACTTCTCAGGTAGATGCTTTCCAATTAGCATCCTCCATCTTCC
>JALVEG010000398.1 GCA_027031145.1 Saprospiraceae bacterium
AAATACTCTGTCGCTATTTTTAATGCAACATCGTCCGGAAATCGTTTTACTTTTCTTCTCATAATCCTGATTTTTGTTGACTTTTCGAGTCAACCTATTTCAGGACAAGACAACTCGCTTTCCAACTTCTAAAATCATCATTCCTTGTTCAATATTCGATATTCTAAACTTTCAAACTTGAAACTTCATAACTTCATAACATCAAACTATCATCTCCTGACACCTTTGTGCCTTACCTCCAAGCAAAGACTCTTTTGCCTCCTCAAAACAACTCGAAAAATCTTTATCATCATTGTTCATTATTTTTATTGCCATTGCAGCATTAGCACAAACAACATCATTTTGTGCTTCTGTACCTTTTCCACTTATAATACTTCTGAAAATATCCGCTGCTTCTTCAACAGTATTTCCTCCAAAAATATCTTCTTGTTTAATTTTTTTAAGTCCAAGTTTCCCCGGTGTAAAAAGATGTTCTCCCTTATTATCCCTTACAATAAAATCATCTGTCAGGGAAATCTCATCAAAACCGGCTAACCCGTATATTACAGCATACCTTTTATCTCTTTGATTTTGAAATAAATACTGATAAAGTCTAGCAAGTTCCCTGCTAAAAACTCCCGTCAATTGATTTTTAGGATCTGATGGATTTACCAAAGGTCCAAGCATATTGAAAAAGGTCTTCATCTTCATTTCTTTTCTAATCGGACCAACTGCCGCCATGGCATGATGAAATAATGGAGCATGCAGAAAAGTAATATTTGCATCCCTCAACTGATCCTGAAGCGTTTTTTCATCATTGGTAAATTTGTACCCCATTGCTTCAAGAACATTGGAAGATCCACTTACCGATGAAACTCCATAATTACCATGTTTTGCAACCTTATATCCAGCTCCCGCAACTACAAATGAAGCTAAAGTGGATATATTGAATGTATTTTTTCCATCTCCTCCCGTTCCACACATATCAATAGTATCAAATTCTGAAAAGTCAACTCTAAGACATAAATCCAGAAGAGCTTCTCGAAAACCTTCCAATTCGTCAATGGTTATTCCACGCATCTGAAATACTGTAATAAATGATACAACCAAGGCATCGGGAAATTCTCTTGAAGAGATCCTTTTCAATATTTCTTTCGCTTCTTCTTTCGACAATTTTTCATTTTCGTATAATCTTTCTAATATCTTCCTCATTTTCAGTTATGCTTTTAAAAAATTTTCAATCATTTTTTTTCCTTGATCTGTCATGATACTTTCAGGATGAAACTGTACTCCCCATATTTCAAATTCTTTATGTTTGATCGACATTATATTATTATCAGCCGAAACGGAAGTAACTTTAAACTCATCACTCAATGTATCTGGATCGATAACCCATGAATGATATCTGCCTACTCCGGTATTTTTATCAATATTTTTAAATATTTTATCATCAGGATCTAAAATTTCTATATCTGATTTGACACCGTGATAAACTTTTTCCAAATTTGTTAGTTTCGCACCAAAAGCTTCCCCGATAGCCTGATGACCAAGACAAACACCGAGCATTTTCTTTTCACCCGCATATTTTTTAATCACATCAATCATTATACCGGCATCTTTAGGCAATCCAGGACCAGGTGAAAATACCAAAGTATCATATCCGGAAAGTTCTTCAACAGAAACATCATCATTTCTCTTTACCACAATTTCAGCATCCGTCAGTTCTTTAAAATACTGCACCAGATTGTAAGTAAAAGAATCGTAATTATCTAAGATCAATATTTTCATATATGTTAACTTTTATTAAGTAAGTTATTTATTATTTGCCATTTTTATAGCTTTTCTCAATGCTCCCAGCTTATTATCCACTTCTTTCAATTCACTTTCAGGTACTGAATCAACAACAATTCCCGCACCTGCCTGATATTGCAAAACCCCATTTTGACTTAAAATGGATCTGATAGTAATAGCTGTATTAATATCCCCTGATAAACTGATTATCCCAATTGTTCCTCCATAAAAACTACGTTCATATTTTTCATCTTTATGAATCAGTTCCAAAGCCCTGTATTTCGGAGCACCACTTAAGGTCCCGGCAGGAAATGTTGCTCCAAATATATCAATTGCCTGTTTTTTGTCATCTACTTTGCCACTAACCTCTGAAACGATGTGAATAACATGACTAAAATGCTGTATTTCTTTATATTTTTTAACTTTAACATCTTTACAAAACCTGCTTAAGTCGTTTCTTGCTAAATCCACCAACATAGTATGTTCTGCATTTTCCTTGGGATCTTCACTAAGTTTTTTTGCCAATATCTCATCTTCAATTTCAATACCTGTCTTTTTGTAAGTACCGGCTATGGGATTGAGTTTAGCTTCTCCCCTTGCTATTACCAATTGACTTTCCGGTGATGAACCGAATAATTTGAAATCACCATAATCAAAATAAAATAAATAAG
>JALVEG010000399.1 GCA_027031145.1 Saprospiraceae bacterium
GAAAACGAGTATTTTCAGACTCGTTCATACTCCTGGAAAGATATGAATGACCAGGCAAAAAGGTTGCAACCAAATGGAAATCACATGAAGAGGAAATATTAGAAGTATCTCCCCATCTTCTACATTTTAATATATTTCCCACCATATCTGTAAGGAAATTGTATCCCCTACGACAATACTATAAATTATATTTAAGCAATTGCTAAAATAAGATTACTTCATACAACATGATTATTTTATCAAGTGTTGATAACCATAAAATAGAAATATGACAAAAACAATTTTAATTACAGGAGCATCATCAGGAATAGGAAAAGCCATTGCTGAATATTTTTCAGAAAAAGGCTGGAATGTCGCTGCAACAATGAGAAATCCGGAAAAGAGTAATTTGGGAAATTTACCTAATACACAAATTTATAAATTGGATGTTACCGATGATTCAAGTATAGAAAATGCTATTAAATCGGCAATTGATGATTTTGGTGATATCGATGTAATAGTCAACAATGCGGGTTACGGTGCAGTCGGAATATTCGAAAAAGCTACAGATAAGCAATTAAGAAGACAATTTGATGTAAATGTGTTTGGTGTGTTTAATGTAATTCGTCAAATATTACCGTATTTTAGAAGTCAAAGAAAAGGTACTATTATCAATATCACTTCTGTGGGAGGAAGATTGACATTTCCTTTATATAGTGCTTATCATGGTACTAAATGGGCGGTAGAAGGATTTGCAGAATCATTGCAATACGAATTAAAACCTTTTGGAATTAAGATAAAGAATGTAGAACCCGGTGCAATTAAAACGGATTTTTATGATCGTTCACAAGACTTGTTTAAAAATGATGAAATAAAAGAGTATGATGAATATGAAAAAGTATGCATTACAAATATGCAAAAAACAGGAGCAAAAGCACCCGGACCTTTACTAGTTGCAAAAGTAGTTTGGAAAGCTGCTAACAGCAATTCCAACAGGATTAGATATATTGCAGGCAATGATGCTAAAATGTTATTATTTTTTAGAAAAATTATCCCTTTAAATTGGTTTATGGGAATGGTAAAAAGTGTAGTTGAAAAAGGTTATAAGAAATAATTATTTCAAATTTAATCTATACTCAACCTTAGTAATTACTGCAATTTCTGTAGAACAAAAAACCTCGTAGGAGAGATCCCGCTGTACAGCGGGATGGTAGTAATTTTAAGCAACAAAATAATGTGTTTTGGCGGTATTTTTGCAAAAAAGCAAAAATCATGACAAAACGTTAAACATTGTTTATCAGATATAAAATTGTAAAGATGAAAATAAATGTATGCATAAGAGCTTTGGCAGATATTGATCAAATAAATAACTGCAAAAGCAAACTGAAATCAAAAGAAGATGCTATTTCTGAATTATCAGGAATAATGGGATTAGCCGGAAATGAAGTAAGGTTCAAAATACTCTATCTTTTGTATGAGGAAAAAGAACTATGTGTATGTGATCTTAGCGATATTTTGAATATGAATATTTCAGCCATATCACAGCATCTGAGAAAATTAAAAGAAGGAAATTTAGTCGATGTACGTAAAGATGGACAAACTTATTTTTATTTTATGAAAAATGATTCCTTACCGGCATTGGAATCGTTTTTCAAAATCATTAATTAAAAGAAGTCAATTTTTAAAACTGTTAAATTATGAAAAACAATTCAAACAAAGCCCTTATAGGCTCAGGATTAATCACTGCGATTGCCGCATCTTTATGTTGTATAACACCCGTACTGGCATTGATTGCAGGAACATCCGGAATAGCATCATCATTTTCGTGGCTGGAACCCTTTCGCCCTTATTTGATAGCATTTACCGTATTGGTTATCGGTTTTGCATGGTATCAGAAACTTAAACCAAAAAAAGAAGATGAAATACAATGTGCCTGTGAAGACGATGAGAAACCTTCATTCTGGCAATCCAGAAAATTTCTTGGTATCGTAACGGTTTTTGCCGTATTAATGCTTGCATTTCCATACTATTCTTCAGCATTCTACCCTGATAATAAAAAAGAAGTGATCGTAGTAAATGCAGCAGATATCCAAACAATTCACCTTGATATTGAAGGAATGACATGCGAAGCCTGTGACAGTCATGTATCACATGCCGCTCAGAAAGTTGAAGGAGTGATTGAAGCTAAAGCAGACTATGTTACGGGAACTGCGGAAGTCAAATATGATAAATCAAAAACTTCAGAAGAAGAAATAATAAAATCAATAAATAAAACGAGCTATAAAGTTAAAGATGTGAAAGATTAAAGTTTGTATGTTTTGAAGTTTCAGGTTAGAAAGTGTAAGGGGTGGAATGATGGATGAATGTTTTTTGTTCTGTTAGTCGTTTGTAGTTATAGAGAATAAAAGAATCCCGAAGGTATGACAAGATTGTAGCCCTGTAAGAGCGATAGCGAATGCA
>JALVEG010000400.1 GCA_027031145.1 Saprospiraceae bacterium
AGTAAGACGTGATCACATCACAAGGTATGTTGATACACTAAAAAAAAATAATAAAATCACTATTGTAAACAAAGGAGTTTGTCCAATTACAAATAGGGATGGTGTACAATTTCTAACAACTGATCCCTCTTTTCAACCTAAAATTTTACAACTTTCGCTATTTAATCAATAATAAATGAGCAAAATCAACATATACAAAAGTGGAATAGACATTAAAAGTAATAATCTTATCGATATAGATATTTTACTTGGAAATATAAGAGATGGTTTTTGGCAGGATAAGGTATTAAAGGTACGTACAGCCAAAACAAAAGAAGAAAAAAACAAATTAAAAGTAAAAATGCCATCGGTTACTATTTCCGGGACATTCAGTACAAGGAAAGATGATGGGCTTATCAATCATTCCGGGTTTATCTGTATCGACATTGATCATGTGGATCCGAATGAAACCAAATCCATTGTATGTGCTGATGAACATGTATATGCTGCATTCACTTCTGTTTCCGGCAACGGTCTGGCCGTATTGTTCAAAATTAACGGCAAAAAGCACAAGGAAGCATTTTATGGTATTTCCCGTTATTTGTTAGAGCAGTACAATATAGTAGTGGATCCAACCGCCGTCAATGTCTCCCGGATCAGATTTGTATCATGGGACCCTGATATTTACATCAATGAAAATGCAAGGCAATTCACAAAATATGCATTAAAGAAAGAAATTGCCAGACCGAAACAAAAGAAAATAGTTTTTGTTAAAAATGATTTCGAAAATATCATTAAACAATTACAGCAACAACAAATCGACATTACTTACAATTACATGGATTGGTTAAGGATAGGATTTGGGATAGCTGACGAATACGGAGAATCGGGCAGAGAATATTTTCATCAGATAAGCAGTATTTCTACAAAATACGATTCTAATATTTGCGACCGGCAATATACAGCTTGTTTAAAAGCCAATGGATCCGGCAGACATGCGACCATTGGGACACTTTATTATCTTGCCAAACAGGAAGGTATTCAGACATATTCCAAAGAGACAAGAGAGATAATCACTATTGCTTCATCTCAGATGAGAAATTCCGGCATGAAGCAACCGGATATCATTTTAAATCTAAAAGAGCATTCGGACTTTGATCATGATCTTATCGAAGATGTGGTTTCGCAGGTTGATAAATCTACAATCATAGAAGATTTGTCCACAGTAGAATTGATTCAAAACGAAATATCGATAAATTGGAATATCAGGAGAAATATTATTTCCAAATATTTTGAGATAGAGAAAAACGGAGAATGGATGAATATGGAAGATAAGCATTTCAATTCTATTTTTCTTCAGTTAAAAAAGCATTTTGAAAAATTAGATTTTCAGTTGGTGAAGCGTTTGATCATGTCTGAATTTACGCCTGATTATAATCCATTGATGGATTTTATCAACAGAAACAAGCATTTATCTCCTGAAGGTAATATTAAGAAACTTAGCGACTGTATTTCTTCTGAATTTGGGCTCACAGGTGAGCACAGGGAGTACTTTATTCGTAAATGGTTGGTTGGGCTTATATCTGCTATACACGGGCAACATTCGCCATTGATGTTGGTTCTGGCAGGCAAAATTCAAAACACCGGTAAGACTGAATTTTTCAGAAGATTACTTCCTAAATCATTAAGGAAATATTATGCTGAATCAAAATTCGACAAAGGCAAAGATGATGAAATATTGATGTGTCAGAAACTGATTATTATGGATGATGAGATGGGGGGAGCTACAAAAAAGAAAATCGAAAAACTAAAAGAACTTACTTCCAGGCAAAATTTTTATTTACGGGCTCCTTATGGTTCCAATAATGAAGATATGTTAAGGATCGCTGTATTGTGCGGTACTACCAATAATGAAGATTTGCTTAATGATCCTACCGGTAACAGAAGAATTATTCCTGTCAATGTTACGGAGATCAATCATGATCTTTACAATAGCATTGATAAAAGGGATTTGTTGATTGAGGCATATCACCTTTGGCAAGAAGGTTTTCAATGGGAAATGAAGAAAGAAGATATTGATTTGCTGGCTCAATATACGGATGAATTTAAAGCAGTGTCGGTGGAAGAAGAAATGATATTTTTACATTTCAGGATTCCAAATCCAAATGAAGAAGGAGTGAGTATTTTTCTTACAACAGAAATAAAAGATTACATCGAATCAAGATCCCGGCAAATTCTAAATATAAAAGATATTGGAATGGTAATGTCAAAATATAAAGTAAAAAAGAAAAAAAGTAAACCGGATCAATATGGTAAACGAAAATGGGGATATCCACTTATTAAATTAGATCACAGATTTGATGAAAATTTTGGAATAGAGGAAGATCAAAAACAATGGACAGAAAAGAAATATAATTCAGAAAATAGTAAAAACATTAGTACACAACCTTTAGAATTTGAAGAATTCGAAAAACATGATTTTGACATAGATCGTCCATTTTAGGGCTAAAAGTGCGAAATGTCGCATTTTGTCGCAGTAATGTCGCACTTAATTAGGGTTTATGTGCGACAGTTTAAAATACTGTTTTATAATTATTTATAATAAATAATAATATAATGTCGCACTTGTCGCAGGTAAAAACAGTAAACTATTAGAGTTAATTGTAATTACCCCTGTATTTTACATGGTAGTACTTGTATATGTATATTGCTCAATAGAACAAGTGCGACACCTGCGACACCTGCGACATGACAACGAAATGTTAAGTATGAAAAAGTAAAAAAATGAACAAAATTAACAGTGCAAGATTTATAGAAAAGTATAATAAATTTATCAATGATAATTTAAAAGTAAGTTACATTATCGATGCTAAAACCACAGATGATAATTGTGATATTTTAGTAGATGATATTCAAGACGAAAAAGTCTTAAATATCCTGCAGGAATTAATCCATGTAGGCGTAATTCCTCAAATCAAATCTTTAATTTATGGAGATATCCAATATTCTATTCAGGGAATAGAATATGATACAATCAACAATATCCCTGCAATTATTTTTCATTTAAAAAATGAAGAAATTTAATAAACACAAAATCATAACCAATGGCAAGGAAAGAATCAGTAATAGAATTAAAGATACAAGGCACGGATAAAGCCTTGAATCAATTGGTAAAACTTAAAGAGCAATCTAAAAAGTTTGGAGATGAAATACGCAATACCCGAAAAGAAATAAAAGAATACGAGAAATCTGGTAAGGATACTAAAAAATTAGAGAATAAAGTCAATAGTCTTCTTAAAGCTCAGGAGAGATTAAAAAAAGGAATAAGAGATACCAATAAAGAAGTCAGGGATAGTCAAAGGGCGTGGGATGCTGCGAAATTTCCTAAAGATTCTATTATTGGTATGGAACAGGCGTATTCAAAATTAAGAGTACAAATAAGAGGGTTATCCGCAGAGCAACGTAAGTCTCAGTATGGCAAATCATTAATAAAAGAAAGTAGAGCAATAAAAGACTCTATTAGACAGGAATCAATGGCATTTGGAGATACTTATCATAGTATTGGTAATTATCAAATGGCAATAGAAAATGCATTGCGTGGACAAGGATCTTTTACCGGAAACATGAAAGCACTTGCTTTAAATACAGCAAAAATTGCAGCTCCAATGTATGCCGCTGTAAAAGGAGTACAGTTATTAGGTGCCGGACTGAAAGATGCAATAAGAATTACACTCAAATATGAACAGGCGAATGCTGATTTGTCTGCAATAATGGGAATCACTTCCGAAGAGACCAAGAAGTTACAAGTTCAATCCAAAGAATTAGGAGGCACCACAGCATTTACTGCCACTCAGGTTACAGGAATGCAGATTGAGATGGCAAAGCTTGGTTTTACCATGGATGAAATTATGGCATCCGGGCGTGGTATAGTAAATTTTTCAGTAGCTACCGGTGCGGATATCCCAAGAGCCGCAGCATTAGCAGGAGCCGCATTGCGAGCATTCAACCTTGATGCTACGGAAATGGATCGAGTTGTATCTACACTGGGTGTTGCTACGACTAAATCAGGTTTGGACTTTGCTAAACTGGAAACATCGCTTTCAAAAGTTGCGCCGGTTGCAAATGCATTTGGATTTACTATCGAAGATACAATTGCATTGATGGGAAAACTTGCTGATGCAGGTTTTGAAGCATCTGTAATAGGGACTTCTACCAGAAATATATTCTTAAAAATGGCTGATGCTAATGGAGAATTGGCAAAAGCACTTGGCCGACCTGTGAACAATCTTGAAGAATTGGTAGCAGGGATGAAAGAATTGAATTCGAGGGGTATAAATCTGAATGAGACATTACATTTAACTGATAAACGATCAGTAGCAGCGATGAGAGTATTCTTGCAAACTGCCGACAGTGTAACAGAATTAAGAGATAGTATTACTGATGTCAATGATGAGCTGCAGGTAATGGCAGACAAACGACTTGATACGGTAAGGGGAAAAGTGACACTGTTGAAGTCTGCTTGGGAAGGATTGGTATTGTCAGTGGCTCAAGGTTCCGGAGGATTTTCAACAGCAGCAAAGGATCTACTTGATGGAGCGACTGCGCATTTACGAGCCTTAACAGCATATAATGAAGGATTATTAACGTGGCAAGAAGCAAACCAAACTAAAAATCGTTTAGTGGGTAAAGGATTAGGCGGTAAATTATTAAGTACAGATGAATTAATAGCATTTAGGAAAAAACTTAGAGATGAAATAGAGGCAGACAAAAAAACATTGTACACCGGAAAGACTTCAACACAGGGAGGAATACCCTTTTTGTCAGATAAAGAAAAAGATCAACTTAAGCAAGAGGCAAAAGCAAGGGCAAAAGTAATAGAGGAAGCGAATAATGAAGCAAGATTGAAATGGTTAAAAGAACATGCAAATGATCCTGATAAAGGATCAATAAGTTATTTGCGTCAACAAATAACAAGTCTTAAAAAAGAACTTGAATCGGAAGTAAAAGATGAAAAAGGTATAAGAAAAACTCTTGAGCAAATAGCCGGATACGAAAAACAATTGGATAAAGCAGAAAACACACTAAGAAAAGTAAAGAGGGAACTTGAAGGTAAAGGAGGAAAGGAGAAAAAAGTTTCTGCATTACCGACTGTAGATTTAATACCTGATGAATTAAAAGATAAAAGTATTTCCAATGCGGAGGAAGTATTTGATAAAGTAAAAGTCGATGAGAAAGCATTCTGGAAATTACAGGAAGAAAAAGAGGAAGAACTACATCGAAAAAGAATTGCAAGGGAAGAGCAATTAAAACAAATCAAGGAACAAGCATTGCGGAGCATTGAGACAGTTGCTAATGGGGTATTTCAAATACAAGCTGAAAGAATAGAGGCAGCGAGGAATAAAGAGTTAGAAGCAGCTCAGGAAGTATATGATCAAAAAATAAAAGATGCACAGGGTAATGTAATCATAGAGGAAGCTGCGAAGAGAGAATTGGAAAAGAAAAAAGAACAAATTGAAAAGGAGGCAGCTCGAAAAAGAAAAAATATTGCATATACCGAAGCGGTGATTCAGGGTGCATTAGCCATAATAAAAGCATCTCCTAATGTACTATTGATGGCAGCTGCTGCACTTACAACCGCAGTAAATCTTGCCGTGATAGCAAATACTAAATTTGCAAAAGGAGGATTTACGGGGAAAGCGGCACCAGGGACAAAGACGGATTCAACAGGCCATAAGCCAACAGCTACTTATACTGTACATGAAAATGAATACATAGCAAATGCCAAAATGACAGAAAGATACAATGCTATGTTTAAGGCGATGGACAAAAATGATGAAGCTGCTATTCATCAGTCCATGTATGCGGAATTGAAAAAAAGTGATATTTATAAAAATAAAATAGGAGCAATGCCCGGATTTTTTCCACATTATGAATATAGGCAACAAAACAAAACTTCAAATAAGGGTATTGAAGAAAGATTGGATAAATTAACTGAAAAAATCGAAATTATAACTAAAGATTTGGATGAAAAAGTGACCAAAGGTGTGATTCTTGGAATGGATCAAGGCTCGCGAATGATCGAAAGAAAAGGATATAAATAAAATTACAATAACACTCAAAAAACAGTCTATTATGGATAAATTAAAAAACTTTAAAAACAAGCAAAATACTAACGGTTTTGACAAAAGAAGAGAAGATGCTTCAAAGTACGGGGGGAGACCAAAGAGTTTAAAAAAAATCTTAAATAAAATTCTTGATGAAAGTGGTGAAATGTTATCTTCTAACATCAAAGAAATGAAAAAAAATGAAAAAGGGGTATTAGTTGAAACAGGACGGGTTTTCGAGATTGGGAAAATAATGCTCCCCAAAGCTGAAGCAATTATGCATAATGCAGTACGTAGGGCAATCAAAGGATCGGATTGGCAAAAGGTTTATGAAATATTGGAAGGGAAACCAAACCAAACGATTAGATTAAGAATCGAAGCCGATGATTTTAATGCAGATTTAGTTCCAATAGAATTGCTTCCTATTGCTGAATATATTTTACTTGCTGGTGCCGGAAAGGAAACACCTACTCATAAAAAAACTTTATTACTTGCAAAGAAAATAGTTGCAACTCTAGGCGGATAAATAGAATTATTCATTTAATAAAATTCATAACCGGCAGACAGATATTATTTACCGGATATAATATTTATTGTGTAGAGGAAGTTTCTTATTTGAATTAGTTTTCCATTTCTTCAAATAAAGTCATTGGAAGTCCTTTATCTTTCCTTATTAATTGCATTGCATCAATCCTATTTGGTAAACCGGCATCATTTGAGAAAGAATAAAGTTTATCAATCATTTCCTGATAACCGACTTCCATAATATCAAATAATTTTTCCATATTGTCAATTTCCTTTTTTGCCTCTTTAGTTAGGCAATCTGATAAATCTGACAATTCTAAATATCCGTTTGGGTTTTGAAAAATATATTGAATTGCACTTTCAGCATGATAATAACTATAATTCTTGAATCCACCATCATCTTTTTCCTTAAAGATAGCAATAAGCTTATCAAATAGCTCTGTTATACTTTTGATTTCTCCTTTATCAGGTTTGTTAGTATAACTATTAGCATCAGAAATTAAAGCCCTGAAATTGCCGGCAAATAAATCTGATAATTCGTTTAAATCCTTATCCCATCTATCAAGAAGGTTATTAATTCTGATGTAGCTGGCTTTTAAATATTTTTTTTCCATTTTTTAAGTTTTTTGTTTTTAGATTGGTTAATTTATTTATTTGATTTCATTCAATGTTAGGAATCAACCCATTTCAAGACATCACTTTTTTTATACAAAGGTTTAGTACCTTCGTATTTCTTTTCGATAAGGCCACGCTTTGCCATATTGTCTACTGTTAACCTGGATTTTTTATTTAATAGAGTTGTAGCTTGTTTGTTGGTAATCCAAGAACTTAAGTTTTCTTTTTCATTAATGTATTGTTCCAGTGCTATTTTTGCAACGTTTAGAGCAAAGTCTTTAAGTTGCGCTTTCGTAAGAACAACAATTTCGATTTTTCCAGATAAATTTTCCATATTTATTAATTGTTTTGTTTTTAATTCATTTACGAACATTATTAAAATAAGTATTTTTATCATTACTACATCACAAAGATAAGTATACTTATTGATAAATACAAAAATTCATTAATAATTTTTCTTAATTGTACGAATATTTAATTAGTTTACTTATTTATTGTATATTTGCGTCAAAAGTTTACTTATGTTAAGAATAAAAGAGATATTACAAGAAAAAGGTTTATCTGCTTCAGCATTGCAAAGATTAATGTCAGACAATAATTACCAATTATCAGATATCTCAATCCGAAATATTATAAACGGAAAGCATTCTCCCAAGTTAGAAACCTTACAACAAATAGCAAATACCTTAGGCATAGATATCAGGGAAATGTTTACTGATAATACAAAAGATTCGCAACCTATTTATATTAAAAAGGAAAATGGAAAATTTAAAAAAATTGGAATGTTGAATATAAAACTAAAAAAATGATAAATAAAACAATTGGAGCTTGGCAATCTAACTTTCACGGGTATGAGGCAATTATAATTATTAGATCTGTAGATTCAAAATATTTTGCAGAAACATATTTTTTCAATTCTAATAGTGCTCCTAAAAAAGAAGAATTGATTAAAAATGGAAACCGGTATTTTATTAAAGATAATGAACATAATGAATATTTTTTAATAAATAAAGCTGGGTTATTAGAGATATATTCTAATGGATTGTTGTGTACGGCAATGAATATTTCTCCCGGTGTAGAAATAAAAGAACTTCCTCCATTGACAATAGCGAATACAATTGGATATGATTATCGGTATGTTTCAGGAATGTATAGTAAATCAAGTGCTAAAATATTGGAAGGAACTAATAATGAATTTTTGATTGTCCACTATGAAGATATAAACACTACATTCAAAGTTGATAAATCTACAAATAAAATATTAAGTTTTGTTACTGGATTTATTCCTGCAGATGCAACAAAACTTTTTAGTTATTATCACAGTCTAAATTAAATCTAATATATTTCCTGTTTTTTCTATTTTCAACCTATATTATCAAAAAAGGGAATACAACATTTGTAATCCCTTTCTGAACTTTTACCCTTATTATAATAATGATATAAAAAAGTTATAAAATATGCAAAATTTGACAAAAAGGCTAAAATGTCGCCATTATGCTGCTATATTTTAAACTATCTATACTGATAATCAAATCAATATATTAAAAAAAGTGGTCCCACAAGGACTTGAACCTTGGGCCACCTGATTATGAGTCAGGTGCTCTAACCAACTGAGCTATGGGACCAAAATATTATGTATTTTTTTCCAAAACATTTTTTGGAATATCGGTACTCTACTCCCACTGTACAGCGAGAAGCTATGTAACCGGTAATATATCATAATATATTATTTTCAAAAGCGGGTGCAAAGTTACGTAAATAGTTATTTAGTTTCAAACTTTTTTATAAAATTTTTGCTATATATTAAAAATTAGTTGTTTTTTACGTAGAGTACTATACTAATAATAATAGATATAAAAAGCAACTTTTTTAATTAAAATTAGAAAAATTCAATATTTTGTCCTTTCTTTGTGTTACCCGTTTGGGTAAATACTGCAATCGTGAGTGAAAATACCAGAAAAATAATATTATCCGGTGCTAAAGATATCTTTTTGGAAAAAGGTTATCAGGGTGCTACAATGAGAGATATCGCAGAAAGGGCAAATATCAATAAAGGTC
>JALVEG010000401.1 GCA_027031145.1 Saprospiraceae bacterium
GTGCCGATATTGCGAAAATCTTCGATCCCCACCGCCTTTTCGATTCCTAGCACTCTCTTGGCATAGGTGGCTGAGCGAAACTCCGTGGTCATGAAGTAGACATCATACTCTTTTTGCAGCTCGCGTGCTAGCGCAGCAGTGCGTCTGAGGCGATCGAGGCCTAAGCGGTTGTCGGTCTTGGCATAGAAATAGATAGTCATAATTACTTCCTTTACTTTACAATGAAACTTTCCTATCCGAAAATTATACTAAGCAATAATACCTCAATATTTAAGTACAAATACTCGGTATAATAATTAAAAAAATTACAATATTTCTCCATGAATCAAGGTGGCAAAGTGGGTTTAAAAGCAATCGATCTCTTTTGCGGTGCAGGTGGTCTAACGGAGGGATTGAAACAAGCAGGATTCGATGTTATCGGAGCAGTTGAAATCGATCCATTTGTCTCCAAAGCATATCAGATGAATCATCCACACACTTATCTTTGGAATAAACCTATACAAAATATCTCCGCTAAAGAAATATTCGATGTTTTAAAAATACATGAAGGAGAGTTAGATTTACTCGCAGCTTGCCCTCCATGCCAAGGTTTTTCGTCATTGCGAACGAAAAATGCTACTTCTTCAGTCGAAGATGAAAGAAATGATTTAATATTTCAAGTAATAAGACTAACTAAAGAGTTACTCCCCAAAGCCGTTCTGATCGAAAACGTTCCCGGTCTTGCAAAAGATCCTAGAATCAAAAAAGTTATATATCATCTCGATAAATTGGGATATTATGTAGGTGATGAAATATTACAAATCCATGATATTTCAGAATACGGTATACCCCAAAGAAGAAAACGAATGATTTTAATGACCGGACGAGGGATAAAAATTCCTTTTGCCCCGAAAATCGATAGAAAAAAAACTGTTCGAGAAACCATAGCACATTTACATACACCGGGAACAGGAGATGATCCGCTTCATGATTATAAAGTAAAACGAACGAAAAAAATTCAACAAATGATCTCCCTTATTCCTAAAAACGGAGGGAGTAGAAAAGATTTACCGAAAGAGTATTGGCTACCCTGCCACCTTAAATACCCAAACGGATTTCTTGATGTCTACGGTCGAATGAAATGGGATGATGTGGCTCCGACTATCACTGGCGGTTGTATTAACCCCTCTAAAGGTCGTTTTTTACATCCGGAAGAAGATAGAGCTATTACACTGCGTGAAGCGGCACTTTTACAAACTTTTCCGCAAGATTACAAATTTCCCACCGACATCGCACGAGATAAAGTTGCATTAATGATCGGCAATGCTCTCCCGCCAGCTTATATTAAGAAGCAGGCGGAGATGATAAAGAAGTCTCTTCAATAGCATCATCTTTTGACTCATCTTCTTTTAGGGCTTGAATCCTGTGATCATCAGGTGCTCTATCAATTAGAATATCCAGAAACTCTTTCCATTGTGCTTCAGCATTTGATAACAGAGTATTCCAGTCCATTACTAACATATTTTCTTTTTTATATTGTTGTATGGTTGTTAGCAAGGCAGGATCTGATTTTTCAATTTTATCAGCTATTAAATAACCGTAAACATTATTACTATCAAATTCCAAGCCTGTTTGAGTAGAAATGCTAGACTTGATTGAATTGATATAGTATTGAAATCTACTTATGTGATCATAGTCAATTTTTAAACCTGGTCTCATAAATTCCAAAATTAAAAGTGACTTTCCACTGCTCAAAACCAAATCAACACGTTTCTTCCAATCTTCAGCCCCCTCGATTTTGGCTATTTTTAATGATTCTCTTACTATATGATCGATTGAACGTTCAACAACAAATGTTTCCCATTTTGGAGAAATCAACCAAGGGCTTTCAGCAATATAATTTCTTACGGCATTTTCTAGATCCCTTTTTTCTATCCGTTGCCTTAATCCTTCAATAGCCTCGAGTTTAGTCTTTACCGCTTCTGCGGTATGTAATGCTGTCAATACATTTGCTTCAAAGAGAATATTTAATAATTGCTCTTCAGTCATATCTTGGACACCGGCCATCTCAGTAATTAGGGCTTTTAAGCGACCGCCTTCCCATGCGATTAATATCGCTTCACCCATTTGAGTAAATTGTTCTGTTGTTAGTTTCGGCAGTGCGGCCAATTTCTTTAAAGCGGTTTCTATAACTTTTTGCTCATGTGGCGGTAATTTAGAAAGTCTTTGTCCGAAATTGCCGATTTTTTCCCTGATTATCTTTTCTCTTTCCTCTTGATGTCTTTTTTTCCATATTTTTAAAAGCTCTTTTATCTTATCTTGCCCCCAAGCTTCAAGAGGTTTTAATTCACTGTGTTCCCAATTAAGTCTTTGTCGTTCCGGTGAAATAACATCTGTTGACAATTCATCAACAAAGTCTGCAATTACTTTACCTGATAAATATTCAGGTCCGG
>JALVEG010000402.1 GCA_027031145.1 Saprospiraceae bacterium
AAAAAGACAATATTGCCATTTTCTATTAAAATGCGTGGTTTATGTTATAGGGTAAAACCACGAAACCTGTCCCTTTGTGAGTGGATTAATATGGATAACATCATAGTAAATGATAGTAAATGTGAACGGGGGCATTTGATAAGCTAATTTCACACTGCTGGCACATCGAATTAGTAATTAGCCCATAATTACTTTTATTTTTTTAACTCCAGCTTCAGAATCCCTGGCAAGCCTGTGTAATACTTCGGCTTGCATGGCGGGCTTCAGAGTCTTAAGCAGCAGATAGTAACCACAAAACCGGAATGGGCATTAAATTTTTAATTTCCAATAAAATACGAATTATAGATCACTATCCGTTATATTCATAACTTTGATTAAATCCAAACATTAAAATATGAATACCTTCAAAATTTTCTCTGCAATCTTTTTTTTAGCTCTCTTATCGCCAGGTTGCAAAATTGATGAACCTCCTTGTGATTATTCAAATTCTGAATTTCAAACATTGTATCAGTCTTTGATCTCTTCAGGATATACAGATGCTACAACTTATGATACGGAAATACACGAGTACACATTTACTTTATCTGAAAACAAAGAAGTATGCGAGATCGGTTATCAAAGTCAACCCGGTATAAAATCAACTCCGTATATAATCGAGATTTCAGATAACCGGGCAAATTCGGTGATTTATTCGGATTCTCATATTTTTTCTTCAAAAGAAACATCGTATGTAGAACCGGCTTCTCCAATATTTTTACAAGCAGGAATTTCATATACCATCAGGCGAATTCAAACACATTGGGATGGTAATATTGGCAATGTCATCGGGCGATTGGCAAGAAAAGACTCCATGAATTTTCCATATACAAATGGTATTATAACGATCACAAGTGCCAATTTCTATCAAAACGGCGGTCCTTTGGTTAACATGGGAATACCTTATATCGATCTTATTTTTAAATAATAAGAAAACATGGAAAAATTCAAACCAAATACTCTTAAATCAAAATTGCCCGGCAGGCTTTATTTTACCTTGTTATTTTCTTTTCTGTGTATAATTTCTTCTGAAAAAATTACAGCTCAAGTTAATGTAAGTCCATATGATAGTATCTTTTTTCAGGAATTGTTTGAAGACACGGATTTTGCTTCCAGTGAACCAAGAATGGAATATCTCCCATATTAAACGAAGCTATTTTTCGCTGAATCGAGGCACTTAAATAGGAGTTATGCCGTAGTATAATGACTGTTTGAGCAACGAAGAGTCAGGGAAAAAGAGCGAGTTTATTTGAGGAGTTATTTTGTTCTTGGTGCACTAGGAATTGGTATGATAATACGAATATTAATATTTCAACTAAGGAACATATACAAGGAAGTAACAGTTCGGCTGAATTTCATTTTCTCAAGGGAGGTACCACTCCAACATCAGGATCTGCTATCAGATATTTATTTCCTGAAACGGATGAAATTTATGTTAGTTATTGGGTAAAATACAGTTCAAACTGGGAAGGATCGAATAAGCCATATCATCCTCATGAATTTTTGATACTGACCAATAAAAACAGCATCTGGGCAGGGCCTGCTTATACTTACCTTACCGCATATATTGAACAAAATGAAGGAGTGCCGTTGCTTTCCATACAGGATGGTCAAAATATTGACGAATCAAATATCGGTATTGATCTGACCGGGATCACAGAAGACAGGGCTGTAGCAGGATGCAATGGTGACAGTGACGGATATGGGGATGGAGAATGTTATCCGGCAGGTTCTTCACACCGTAACGGTAAGCAATGGAAGGCAGAACAAGTATTTTTTCAAGACAATGAAGGGATGTATTATAAAAATGACTGGCATTTAATAGAAGCATATTTTAAATTGAACAGTATTGTTGACGGGATCGGTGTAGCAGATGGAATAATAAAATACAGATATGATGATCATTTGATAATCGATCACGATGATATAATGATGAGAACAGGAAAACATCCCAACATGAAATTCAATCAATTTATGATCGCTCCATGGATCGGTGACGGTTCTCCTGTTGACCAAACCATGTGGGTTGATGATCTTACTGTTGCGGATTATGATGTTTTATCAGGAACAGATGATAATACTTTCACTAACTCTGTTGACCGGTTTTTGCAGCAAAATCACCCTAATCCATTTAATCCCACAACAAAAACATCGTATTATGTTCCTAATCCCAATGTCGTTACGTTAAAAGTCTATGACCTGTTTGGAAATGTCGTTCAAACTTTGGTAAACAAATGCCAGGCTAATAATAATTATTCAATCATGCTCAATTCCAAAGATCTGGCATCAGATATTTATTATTACAAACTTCAAATAGGAAATAAAACTTTTGGAACAAAAAAAATGATAGTCATACACTAAATACTATCATACAAATTCAGTAAAAAGC
>JALVEG010000403.1 GCA_027031145.1 Saprospiraceae bacterium
TTTGTAGTAAGGGAATCACCTCATCGGTAAATATGCTTTTCATCTCCGGAGGAACTCCCGGCATTGAAATGATAGTAGCTCCATTTTTCTTAAAAAGCATTCCCGGTGCTGAGCCCACCCTGTTTTTAAGGAATACCGTGTTTTTTGGAAAGAAACTGTAGTCGTATAGCATATCTTTTATTTCACCACCTCTCATTTTGACATAGGCTTTTACTTTATTGTAAAATTCCTCATTGAATTCCATTTCAACGTTTAGAAATTTTGCAAAAGTTTTCTTTGTAATATCATCCAATGTAGGCCCTAATCCCCCCGTTGTAAATACATAATCTGCATTTGAGATAGCTTCATTCAATGCTTTTATAATCTCATTTTCTTCGTCTTGAACAGCCATTATTTTCTTTACGATTATACCAAGACCGGTTAGTTTTTCTGCTATCCAACTCGAATTGGTATCCTTTACTTGTCCGATCAAAAGTTCGTCACCAATACTGATTAAATATGCTGTTTTTTCTTTCATTATTATTTTTTTAATTCAGGTTTTTCTTTTACATTTTGCATGTGTTTTTGAAATGGATTATCGCTAAATTTAGCGGTTCCAACCAATACTACAACATCACCGGAGTTTAGAATTTTCCATTCGGACGGAAATAATTTTTTATCATCAGGCAACATCATGAGCAATTTTTTATTGAGATCATAACTGTATTTTCCTTTGTCTTTTATTTCAGAGAAAAAGCCATGTCTGTAACTAAAATCAGGATTGAATTTGTACCATTCCCCAAAATCTATCATGTCTTTTGGTCCTTTTTGCCCATTGGAAATATAATCCACAACAAAATAATCCTTGCTTAAAAACAATACCGGTTTGTGCTTGCTTTTAAAAAAATCATTTAGTTCGGTTTCTGCCATTGCTCTCTCTTCATCAACAAATCTTTCTTTGATTATAGGCTTTTTTTCCGGGTGATTATCAGCAGGCTCAATTTCTTGAGTAGAAAGTTCCTTGTGATGTCCGGGATTCTGTTCTCTTATTGTATTGTTTTTACAAGAGCCAAAAATAGAAATGAATAATACTGATAATATTAGAATTCTAATCATTTTTTAATTATTTTGCATTTTATTAAAGTAATTGCAAATTTAGCGAAATTGTAGATGTATAACAAATTTATTGAATATATAGAAAAAGAAAAACTTTTTGCTCCTGATGATAAAATACTTATTGCAGTAAGCGGTGGGAAAGATTCAATGGTTTTAGTCAGCCTGTTGACCAAGGCCAAATACAGTGTAGGAGTTGCACATTTCAATCATATTACAAGGGAGGGAGAGTCAGGTAGAGACCAAAAGTTTGTTAGCGACTATTGCAAAGTAAAAGGTCTGCCTTTTTACACAAGCTCAGTAAATATAAAGCAACTTTTAGAGAAAGGACAAGGTAATAATTTTCAAGATTTGGCTAGAATCAAGAGGTATGAATGGCTTGAGCAAGTGCGAGCTGAGCACAAATATGATTTTATAGCAACCGCTCATCACAAAAACGATAATGTTGAGACTTTTCTTTATAAAGCTGCAAAAGGAGCAGGGATAAAGGGGCTAAGTGGAATCAAATCTAAAAACGGAAATGTGGTCAGACCTATGCTTGATATTTTGAGAAGCGAAATTGATAATTATGTAGAACAGAATAATATACCTTTTGTAGAGGACAGCAGCAACAGCAGCGATGACTATGATCGCAATTTTATCAGACACAATATCATACCTGCATTTGAACAGTTGCATACAAATTTTGTGAATCGCATATCGGTTTCGATTGAAAATCTAAAAGAAACGGACAAGCAATTTGAATTTTTGTTGGAAGCATTTTCAGCCAAATATATTTGCAGAAAGAAAGGGTGGATTATCATTAGTAAATCGATTTTGGATAAAGTTCCGGATAAACCCGGATTTTTGTTTTTTTTACTTCAAAAATACGATTTCAATAAGTCACAAGTTTTGGATATCGTCAATTCAATGGAGAATGTCGGTGCTTCATTTTATAGCGAGAATTATCAATTACTTGTAGATAGAGTTTCATTTATTGTCAAAAAGAGAAAAGTTGATAAAAGCTGTACTTTTAACGTGAGTTTGGGTGAGAATATCTTAGAGGGATACGGTATGCTAAAGCTTGAAATTGTTGACAATGCTGGATTGGTATTTAGTGAAAATGTGAAATATATGGATATTTCCGCCTTGAATTTTCCACTCGGCATAAGATGCTGGAAGCATGGCGATACATTTAAACCTTTTGGGCTAAAAGGGAAATCAAAAAAGCTAAAAGACTATTTTACCAATAAAAAACTAAGCAGATTTGACAAAAACAATATTCTCCTAATGCTAAATGGAGAGGATATTTGTATGATACTTGGAGATGATATCTCATATGATTACAGAGTAAAAATTAGTAATGTAAAAGTGCTTAAAGTTATGTTTTCTCCTGTAGAGTGAAAGCAGGAGAACTCAGAAAAGTATTGAGTTAAAAAATAAACTAATAATGAATAAAATCCCTCAAACTTTGTGAAAATTAAAACTTTGAGGAATTTTAATTATGTTTACAATGTAAAGGGGCGCATTTCATTTTTTTCGCGTTGCGGGTTGATCCTCCTTTAGGAGTCAGAGGCAAAGCAATGGGAAAAGCGAAAAAATGAAATACACCTGATGAGTTTTAGAAAAAGTAGAATATCTGTAGTTAAAGAATATTAAATTGTGATAAAATTTGCTTAATACGTAAATATTTACCATATTTGCACGTATAAAATATGATTATGGATACAAAATTAACATTGAAACTTAATAAAAGTGTAATTGAATTAGCGAAAAAATATGCTAAGGAGAATAATATTAGTATATCAAGAATGGTAGAAAATTATCTTCAAGCTATTACAATAAAAGAAAATGATAATAATGAAGTAAGTCCCTTGGTTGAGAGTTTGACAGGAGTAATAGAATTGAAAGGAGAGGATTATAGAAAAGATTATACTGATTTTTTATCAAAAAAATACTCGTAAATGGATAGATTATTAGTGGATACGAATATCATTTTAGATTTATTAGCAAAAAGAAAAGAATTTGTATTAGAAGCACAAAAATTATTTACATTATCTGATAAAAATAAAGTTAAACTGTTTGTTTCTTCTTTAACTTTTGCTAATACTTATTACATTCTCTCGCAACAAATGAAATTGAATAATGCGAGGAAGACATTAAGGAAGTTTAAAGTTCTTGTTGAAGTATTGCCAATGGATAATAAAATAATTGACCTTTCACTTGAGTCAGATTTTAAAGACTTTGAAGATGCAATTCAATACCACACAGCAATTGAAAATCAAATTGATATTATAATAACTCGTAATTTAAAAGATTTTAAAACTTCAAAAATTCCTGTTTTAACTGCTAAAAACTATATTGAAATTAGAGGATAGCCTCTGGGTAATAAACTGGACTATGAGCGGTCTGAAAGACCCGGCGAGTAATCTCCCGCTTATGCGGGACAGGTTGTGTTGAACTACATCCGTATTTCTATGTGATTTACGATTGAAATTTATAGTCTATATTAGTTATTAAAATAATCATAAATTCTAATTAAGAACGTTATTAATTCAAAAATGAAATGCTCCTGATTTGAAAGACTAATAAATAAATAAATATGAAAAGCACACTACAGTTAATAGCATTCTCTATTTTTATTCTTTTAAGTACTAATATAAATAGTCAGGATGTATTCTTTTCTCAATATGAAAATACTCCTTTGAATCTAAATCCCGGCTTAACAGGAAATTTTGATGGTAAAGCAAGATTATTTTTAAACTATCGCAATCAATGGCCTTCGCTTTTGAAGCAGGCATCTTATAAAACGGGATCAATTTCGCTTGACTCAAAGTTCAAAATTGGAAATTCCAGCAAATTGGGGATAGGGTTTAATACTTTATTTGATAGAGTGGGCAGCCTTAATTTTGGAAGCAATCAACTCAACTTTCTTACTTCGATTATGCATGATTTTATTAAAACAAAAAATTCTTATCACTCCATTTCGTTGGGCTTTAATTTTGGCTATATCAAGCGTCAATTTGACATTGACAAAGCTAAATTTCCAGACCAAACAGATAGCCTGGAAGGGTATAATTCTAAAATCCATTTTTTTAATTTCTCTACGGGACTTTCATGGGATTACAAATCTAATTCAAGGTTGTCCTTTCAACTTGGAGCTTCCATTAATAATATAAATAGACCGAACATTTCATTTCATAAGTTTTATAAGCATAAACTTAATGTTCGCTACAATTTACATGGTAATTCAGAATTGCCATTATTTAAAGAAATCTCTTTAGTTCCATCATTTATGTTCATTTCTCAAGCTAATGACGATGTACTAACAATTGGATTGTCTAATAAATGGTATTTCAAGCCTGAAAGTTTTTCAAATTATTTTCAAATTGGGATTCAGGGAAGAAAATATATTGACTATTCCGGAAAATCACGTTTTAGTACTTATATTTTAACTGCCATAATTGATATAAACGCATTTTCCATTGGATTGTCATATGACCATTTTCTCAATATAGATGATGGTGCATATGAGCTTTCGATTGGATATATAATAAGAAAGTAATATGCAAAATAAGTACGCAGGAATAACAAAATTTAATGTTTTTGAAAAATCAAGTGACATTAGATTTCCGGCATTTGTAATGTATCCCACATCAATAAAATCGGACATTCAAAGCATTGGGCCTTTTGCAGTTAAAGCAACAATTAATGCAGAAATAAAAGAAGGAAGATATCCACTCATAATAATATCTCATGGTTGTGGTGGAAATTATTTAGGGTATTTAACTATTGCTCGATTTTTAGCAGAACAAGGATATATTGTTGTAATGATTGAACATTATAAGAACAATAGGAATGATAATGAACTTGCAGGAAAAATTGAAAATTTTGAGAATAGACCAAAACACATCAGTCTGACAATTGATGTAATGTTTGAAAATAAATTTAAAAATTATATTAATAGAGAAAAGATTGCAATTATTGGACATTCAATGGGTGGTTATACAGCTCTTGCATTAGCCGGCGGAATCCCTTATACAAAAGAAAGGACAAGAATAAATACTGTAATCGATAAAAGAGTGAAAGCGATTATCTTATTTGCCCCTGCAACCGGATTTTATAACTATAATAACTCAATGGATCTTATTAAAATCCCAATTTTGTTTTTTAGTGCAGAAAAAGATAAATTAACAACTTTGGAGGACCATAAAAAAATAGTTAAAAATCAATTATCTCATAATGAGAATGTAGAATTTGAAATTGTTGAAAATGCAGGGCATTTTTCTTTTTTAAGTCCTTTTCCTAAGTCAATGAGAAATCCTGATTTTTTACCATCAATCGACCCCAAAGGATTCGATAGAGAGAAATTTCACTTAGAATTGAATAGCAAGATTTTGAAATTTTTGAGGGAGAATATATAAACGAAGAAGATAAATGCCTATCATTTGGTAGATGATATCTCACTGTTTTACCCTGTATTGCAAAATAAATATGTGAAAATAGTTTTAGAAAGCATCACAAAACACATAATCCAATCGTTATGTAGAAACAAAAGCTTGTGATACATAAAAGTATCTGTAAGATTATTTTGAATAAATTCTTAGAATAAGCTATCTATCATGAAAACTTTATATATTATATTTTTTTTCCAATTAATCCTTTTAAATAGTTACTCACAATCCACATATTTGCCTTTAGTTGAAGAGCATAAGTATTGGATTATGAAAACTTTTAATGATCATGAACCTGCTCCTCAAGCAATCGGTGGTTTTTTGTATGCTTTCGAAGGAGATACTATTATAAATGAAGTCAAGTATAAAAAATTGTTCAAATATAATTTAGCTGGCACACATCCTTGTCAATTTCCACCGTGTTTTGATTTCGAATCTCCATATAGGACTTTAGATAAAAATTTATTTGCTTTTTTTCGAGAAGATACTTCAAATAGAAAAGTATACTATTTTCCTTACAGGAAGAATATTTCGGGAAGTGATATTTGTAACTCAAATGAATGCTTAATCTATGATTTTTCATTAAACAAAGGAGATAAATTAAATAATTATTTGGTTGATATAACTATTGGAACGGATACGATTCTTGAAAATACCATTGATTCAATATTTTATGGGTTTTGTGGAAAAGATCAACTTAAAACAAATAGAAGAGTTATGAGTTATTATGGGAAATATCCTTTTCTTCATTGTGAAATCTATGAGGGCTTAGGTTATTTCGAATCTGGTTTGTTTGTTAAAAGTCTAATAGGGGACCTTTTATATAGTTATTGTGAAGGTAGTCTAACAGAGTGTAACATAATCACAGCAAATTATAATTTTGATGTAGAGAATGGTCTTAAAGTGTATCCAAATCCTGCGAATGAATTCATCAATATTAATTTTTTGAATCCTATTGCAAATATTGAAATTTTGGAATTAGATGGGAGAAAGACCGGAATTGAAACAAATTCTCCTCTAAATATTAGAGTTTCAAGATTAGTGAGTGGGCTAAAAGTGATAAAAATAGTTGACAAAAAAGGAAAAGTTTATATTGGAAAATTTTTAAAATTATAATTTTTAATTTTCAATTGAGTTAATTAGTGTCTGTAAGAAAATAGACAGTTTTAAATTTAAAACTCGTGAGCATAAAAAGATAGAAAGATTGATACTGCCAACAAAATTTGATGAGAAGTAAATAAATAACTCTAAAATCACAAATCAAATGAGCAAAAAGGATTTGAAAGTTGGGAACAAAGAATGTCGGGATAAAAGTAAAAGAGCATTGGAATGATTGGGGATATGGGAAAAATTGGAAGAAAGAATTCTTTAAAATAGTAAATAATAAACGATTTGGTAACAAATGATAAATATGTATTTTAGTTCTATATCCTGCTTCCATGGTTAATGGTAAACTTAGATTCGCAGAATAATCCTGATTTCATGTCTTGATGACACTTAATTTGGAATTTAAATAATTATCAATATGAACATTAAATATTTTATTCTCATTGTTGGATGTTTTATTTCAACAGCAATTTTAAGTCAAAGAAGCTTTCAAAAAATATTAATTGATACAATCAAGAAAACTCCGATTGAATATGCAAATATTCTATTTAACCCAGAACTCAATCTTGGAACTATTAGTAATAAAGAAGGTCGTTTTTTGCTTCCGGATACTTATAATGCTGCAGATTCTATTACAATCTCCCATTTAGGATATCAATCTAAAAAAATTGGGTATAATGACATTATTGATTTTGATACTATATTCCTTACCGAGAGATCAATTGATTTGGAAGAGATAGTAATAATAGACTACAATGGACTTCTTAGGAGTATTAATGATAGTTTATCAAGCAATTATTATACAACTCCTACTATTGACAACTATTTTATGAGGTATTTTTTAAAGCAAGACACAAGTAAAATTCAAATAATCGAAAGCATAATTTCTGTGGAGAAAAACCAATATTTTGGAAGAAAAGAAAACAGGAATACTAAGATTAAAATTATTGCTAATCTCAACTCACGAAATGTTAAAAAAATCAATAAAGTTGAATTTGTACCCTTTTCATATAAAAGACTTTTCTCGTACTCTGACGTACAAATCGATTTTGATAAAAATTATGAATTGACACACGAACAAGTATCAAAAAGCCATATAAAAATATCTTTTGTTTGTACAGATTCTTTGGTATTAAGTTCTGGTCCGTTTACAGGTTATATCATTGTGAATACTGTAGATAAAGCAATGGAGGAATTCTATTTCAAAAAAAAATACAAGTCGGGTTCTACAAAGAAAAACTTAAAACGTGGATTTAGTCAAGAAGACACCTTTTTTGCAAATAAACGAATTTGGAAAAAAGATTCATCAAATAAGTATAGACTTAATCTTATGGAATTCTATGGGCAAGTCAACGTCTCGAATATTGAATACGACATAGAAAATACATATTCATATAATACGGTTATTCAATTAATTGATCATAAAACAATTCAATCAGCAAAGAAGAATCTAAAAGTCAAAAAAAGGAAAGCGATTAATGACTATAAAGAATTCAATAAGCCACTTGTACTTAAAACTCTTAATTCTGTGTTATTGAGAACTGCAGAACAATGTAAAATTAATTAATTTTTGTGTAATTATTCGATTATTTATCGAGACAAATCTAACTTTCCCCCTCCCAGTTTCTAATAGAAGCCACTACTTCTTGTCAGAGGCTCTTCGCTTTCGGATTTCTCATCCTCAAGCAATTACAGATTTAGAAAGCATCTTTGAATACACATTATAAAACTGGAGTTTAACTCAGGCAGAACTCTATCAGGATTTGCTATTTGAATCTATGAATAAAATTTTAAGCTCCCCCCCAAATTGGGACGAAGTATTCTTTTAAGAAAGGTAATTATAGAATACTGAATTCGAACAAACATATAATATTTTATAGGATAGAAGGTGAATATTGTGTAATTGTCAGGATTTTACACGAAAGAATAGACTTGAATTCACATTTAATTTAATTATCAAATATGGTATAATTATTGAATTATTAATTTTCCAGAAGAAATAATTTTATTATTAAATATCACTTTAAATAGATATAAACCGGAAGGTAATTCATTTTTATTAAATTCAATATTATTGAAATGTATCTTTTTATGATGAACCAATTCTCCCAGCCTATTGTAAACCCTGAATTCAGAATTTTCCGGCACTTTATTATTTTTAATGGCAATATTTGTCTTAGTCGAGAATGGCTGAGGATATACAATAACATCCGAGGTGGAAGATTCTACTCCAAATGTTGAAGTTCCGCCTTTTTTCTGAACTAAAAACATAACGACTGTTGTGTCTTTCTGTTCTGAATCTAATATAATAGATGTATCAATTTGGCATGTTTTCCATTTTTCATCGTCAGATAGAATCAGTTTAAATGTATAACTGCCATCAGTAAGCTTAGTAGAAAACTCACCCCTTTCATCGGTTGTAATATCCCTTTCAATCGTACCGGACAATTTTATTTTCCAATTCTGAATACCATTTTCTTCAGGATCTTTTATGCAATTTTTGTTTTCATCTAAAAAAACATATCCTAAAATAGAATGATTTTGAGTAGTTGAAAACTTACTTTTATATATTACATCATATCTTGAATATGTATATAGAAATTGATTGTT
>JALVEG010000404.1 GCA_027031145.1 Saprospiraceae bacterium
CATTTCACAAAATTAGTATTTACCTTTTTAACCATAGTTCTACTTGGACAAGCAGGTATATCTCAAACTTATATCTGGGGAGGACCCGGAGATCCCAATAGTGAATTTGCGGGAGGATTAAATGATTGGACTACTCATGGTGATCCTGACAGTGCTTTATGGGTATGGAAAGCAAATGGAGCAGCTGATCAGGGTGCATATTATAGAGATTTTGGCCCAATTGAATCCCCATCAGTTTCAAATGGAGCTGCCGTATTTGATTCGGATTTTTATGACAATGGAGGTACCCCCGGCAATTTCGGTGGTGGAAAAGCTGCTACACCTCATACTGGATATCTAGAATCTCCTGTATTTTCTTGTGAAGGTCACGAATCTGTATTTGTACAATTTAGTCAATACTTTCACCAATTTAGTTCCATAACAAGTTTACAAGTTTCCATTGATGGAGGTATAACTTGGAAAGATGGTCCATCTTTTAATACCAGAATACCTCTATATGGTTATTCCTTACCAACTTCCGTACAATTATTAGATATTTCTTCTATTGCAGCTAACCAATCTGAAGTAAAAATACGTTTTGTTTTTGCGCCTGATCCCTTAGGTCCACAATGCTATTATTTTTGGGTTATTGATGATGTTTATGTTATTGACAGCCCTCAAGGAGATCCTATTATTGATGGTTCTTGGTTTCCTGCAAATAGATTTAATACTCCAAAAAGTCAGATTGCTAATGATTCTATGTACTTTTTAATGTATGTTATTAATAGAGGAACAACAAATAAAACTGACATTAAAGCTGATGTTTCTTTAATAAATGATGATTTGGAAATAACATATTTTACAGATGAAACAACTTTTGATTTGAATGCCGGTGATACTACAATTGTTTTTTTCAAATCATTTTGGCCTGAAAATTTGGATACAGGTTTTTATAAAGCAATATATAGTATTAATGTTGATAATGCGGCAACTACAGATGGAAAACAATATATCCAATATTTTAATGTAAATGCTAATTCATTTGAAGGAATTGAAAGTACTGACTCTATATATAGCAATATTTATACTATTGGAGACAGGAGCCATGGACAAGCAGTTAGCTGGCAAAATGGAGGGGAAAGAGAAGCATATCATATCGTATATTATAAAATGGCAGATTGGGTAAACAATAATAGTATTGACATCATTGCTGATAATGCTACATTTGCCATTGCAGGTCCATCATCTTATAGTGCAAATATGTATATGTGGTCAGTAGCTGATACTGTTGATAATCAATTTTATAATTTTGATTTTTCTCAAGGACTTATTGTTGATAATAATGATAATAATCAATTAAATTATATTGGTTATGCTTCTGAAAGCATAGAAAATGGAGAAAATTATACTGATGTAACCGTCCCTTTATATGATATTGATGATGAAGAAGGAATTCGTTTAGAACCTAATAAAAAATACTTATTGGGCAATTTTTGGCCAAAAGGAGATACTTATTTTCAAACATGGGATAATTGGTATAGAGGTTATACAAGGTTTTATGACCAATATAATAAAAATTATTTCATTAGTCAGAATCTTTCCTTTTTATATATCGATTTTGGTAGTGGCCCTCGTCTTTATACAGTAAGTGATAATATTGGTGCTTGGGCGATTGATTTGCATTTAAAAATCGTAGCTCACACAACTGCTACTGATGATGAACTTCTGCCGGATAACTCAGTTACTTTAGTTCAAAATCCTGTTAATACTGACTTGAATGTAAAAGTTGATTTTGAAAATACAGTTGATAAAGCTACAATGGTTGTTCATAATATTAATGGAGATATAATTGATATGAGAACAGTTAAGAATATTCAAAAAGGATCTTATAAATTCTATACTGGAAATCTTCCTGTTGGAACATATATCTTTACTATTTTTACAAAAGATAAAATGTTGTCAAAGAAATTTGTTGTACAACACTAATTTCTAATTTTTCATGATAAATAGAGCCTCATCCGGAATCCGGATGAGGTTTTTTATTGCAACTACTCAGGCAGAGATGTTATAATGTCATCTAATTTCACAAAAAAACCGAATTATTTTCACTTGTGAAAAAATGCCAACTAAGTAAATTCGATAAATTAGAAGAAACAAATATGATTTCTCAAGTGCAGAAAGTAAAATAAAGAAGGCTTTATAAGACCGCAGGCTTGGACTTTCAAATTTATTTGAAAGAAAAATACTAAGGTTGCTTACTATCGGGCTAAAGCCCTAAACATTAGAACTTATCAAGCTCCGTCAGCTAAAACAGACTGTGTGAAAATATAAAAATACTATTTTCATAAAAGAAAGTAAAAAGATCATTGAAAAAAAGTGAAAATAAGTCGTCTAATATTTGGATATGTGAATATATATAACTATATTGCAGAGCA
>JALVEG010000405.1 GCA_027031145.1 Saprospiraceae bacterium
TGGAGGACACAGGTATCATGCTATATCCCAATCCTGTATCTGATAGATTATACATTTACCAATCTAAGAGCGGAGATACACACTATACCATCACGGATATATCTGGACAAACCCTCCAAAAATGGAGTGGCAACTTACCAAATCATACTTATATCCTTGATGTAGGTAGGTACCAACCGGGAGTGTATATCCTGACTGTGGATAGAGAGGGAGAGAGGCGAGCAGAGAAGTTTGTGGTGGAGAGATAAGGCGATTGTGCGAGCGGGCGATGAGGCGAATGGGCGATGATGCGATAAGGGGAGTGGGCGAAGGGGAGAAGGAGAGACGGAGAGACAAGGAGACGGAGAGATGGGGTGATTGGGCGATTAGGCGATTTTGGTGTTCTGTGTTTGTTGTTTTGAAGTTTGGATGTTTTGAGGTTTGGAATGTTGCAGGTTGTAAGTTTCTGGTATGGAAGGTGTTTTTGGAACTGTGATTTAGGACTCAAAAGCACGACCGTAAGGAGTGATTTTGAAGCCGGTTTAAAAAAGGAATATTGGAGTTATAAAGGTATGGAAGTTTGAGGTTTGAAAAGCGAAGTATTGGAGATACTTGTTTATCAGGGAGCTTAACTGTCTGAATTAGGATTTGTAGGATTTGAGGATTGTAGGATTTACTATATATATAATTTTAATATCCTATATGTCCTTAATTCCTTAATGGTTACAATCAATCTTTTCCGGTATCACTGATACTTAAAAAACCTGTTGCAATTAGGATAATCCACTTCGCTGTTAATATTTTTCAGATAATAAATAAGCGCTTCTGCAACCGTAAATGGTTGAAGTTCTCCATTTGCAGGGAAATATTCATCAAAAACAGAAGGAATATAATCATTGATCCCTATGGATAAAACTTTATCATCGGGGAGGATATTACCATCCTCATCCTCAATTTGTACGTCACTACCGGACTGACTGATTTTTATACCTGAATAATACATTTTGGAACAACTTCCTTTTAAAAAATCTTTTATTTGAGAAACAGTCATATTATAGATTATAGCTCCATTATTGAAGGGATCGATCTCGTATATTTCCCGGACAGTAATATCTCCTTCATTAAGACCGGAACGTATTCCTCCGTTGTTTTGAAAAGAAACATCAACATTCAATCTTTTTCTTAAAGCATCTGTATAGAAACATCCAACCTGGGATTTATTGTGATATCTATGTGAATATCCTATAACTTCATCCAATACAGAAGCCATTTCATTGTTGTAATTATCAATATCTTGTTGTATTTCCTGATCAAAACCGGTATAAGAATTTAAATCTATTAATTCATAATTATAATTCTCTATTTTTTTATTTTTTACAGTCAATTCGATCTTTCCCAAATAATTGAGGTAGCTGCCTGCCTGAAATATTGGAATATTATTGATAACAGTATCCAAAAGTGTATGGCTATGACCTCCGATTATCAGGTCAAAATAAGGAAATTTTTGAGCCAGTTGAATATCTCCGAGAATTACATTATTACCATTATATCCAAGATGTGTCAATGCGATATAAAGATCCGAATTTTCCTGTTCTTTGACATCTGAATAATTATAAACTACATTTTCAGGTCTTGAAAAAGTGATACCTTCAACTTTCAACGGGTGAGTAGAAGGAATTGTAGCATTCGGTTTTCCATTGGTTTCGATCAATCCCAAAAATGTTACTTTAAGGTCTCCGACAGTTATTGTTTTATAATCATAAGGCTGTGGAATTCCTGTATTATTCATATCTACATTTGCACAAACCCAATCAAAATTGGCCTGCTCCATTCTGTCAGCAAGATTCTTTTTACCATAATCAAATTCATGGTTGCCGATAGCTGAAATATTGAATCCTGTTTTGTTCATAATATCGATCATAGGATAACCTTTTTTATTATAATCATCTACAACCGGATTGCCTGAGAACATATCTCCTGCACAAACAAGAATTACGTCTGTGTTCTCATTTTCTTTATTAACTATATCCTTGATCTTTGAAAAATTATCAATTTGACCATGCTGATCATTAATATTGAATATTGTTATATTCCTTGTGATATCAACTTTTATATCTTTTCTGCAACCTGAAAAAAGAATAAGGAACAAAAAGAAGATATATGTTGGGAGTATTTCATTTTTTCGCTTTTCCCCTCCTTTGCCTCTGACTCCTAAAGGAGAACCCAACCCGCGATGCAAAAAAATGAAATACTCCTTATATGTTTTTTTTAAAGTCATTTTAAATGCTATCAAGGCTTCAAAGTTAATACATCTTTGCTTTTTGTGATTTCCCGATCATTCAAGATCATCCTTCTGTAAATTCCTGTGGTAAACATTTTTGCCTGGTCATCATAATGATCACTCATTATATTACCTGATTGTCCGGTAGGAA
>JALVEG010000406.1 GCA_027031145.1 Saprospiraceae bacterium
TTAATGATGATAAAGATATTATAAGTTTTTATGGCTTATCGGATTTTTATTATTTAAATAAAGAGTCAAAAATAGTATATAGCTATGACAAAGAAAAAGTATTAGGATTTTGTGGTAAATTATTTAAAATGGCAGGTGTTGGACATGGTATAAAAAGTTTGTATTTGGAAAAACAAAAAGGAGATACTATTGAATACTCTTTAGGTTTGATAAATGCGCCTATTGTAAAAGATTTATCTTTTTTTATCAATGGGAAAGAAATTCAAAAAAATGCCAGAGGCTTATATAAATTTAAAATTAGTTCAAAAGACACTTTAAACTTAATAGATAAAATTCAGGTTAAAGAAACCCAATGGGATGGAGAAACGATTGAATATTAATAACAACAGGAGGTTCCCCAATCGTCATTGAAATTAAGCTTAATAAATATGAGAAAATGAACAAAGAAAAAAATTTTTAATCGCAATTTTTATTTGAGTATTCTATGAAAAATCTTTCTATAATATTTATATTATTTTTATTTTTAATAAACTTATGTTGCGATTCTAATGATTTGGAATCTTGTAATAAGTTAAATAAAAGCGAATTAAATAAAACGTATGATTTTAGAGAAGGCAAGAAATTTTTATATTACAATTGTGATTGTGATTTTCAGTTAGCTTCAGAAAAGTATTATGATGAAATAATTGAACTTGATATTAGTTGGAGAGGTATTCGGCAAATAATAAAGATTTTTAATGTATCAAACTTTCATATTGTACAATATTTTGGATTTGAAGATATTTTAAATGGTAATAATAAATTTAAGTATAAAGAAAAAGTATTAGGAATAAAGCAAATAAATAAATTAAAAAAAGAAACAAGTAATTTAAAGAATTTACCTAAAGATGTAAATCCTGATGAAAACAAAATAGACATAGATCTTTTTCATTTATTTATAAAAAATAAGCTTGATACAATTTCGATTAATGGTATAATGGATTTTGCTAAAAAAGATAATGAGGGTAAAATTATCTCTAATCCCGAGAAAGAAAAAGTTATGAGTTTTATTTGTAAAATGCTAAGATTAGTAGAAATAAAACATGGAATTAAAAAGTATATGATTGTTAAAAGGAATAAAAATAAAATAAGATTTGTTACTTATATCCGGAATGGAGAATTGGCAAAGACTGTTTCTTATTTTATAGATGGTAAGGAGATAAAACCAAACAAAATGGGTTTTTATTTTTTTGAATTACAAGATAGTGATACCTTAAATTTATATAACAGATTGAAGGTTGTAGAAACCCAATGGGATGGAGAGGTGGTAGAGTATTAGTTTTAATAAGAGTTCTTGTAAGGAATCCATTTCTTTTCGACTATTATTAAATTATCATTTTAAAAATTCGTGTTTATGAAACCACAGAAAAAATTAAAGTATATCTTAATTCCCGTTTTTTTCTTTTTATTATTTCTGGCAGGATGCAATAAAAATGAAAAAGTTAGCGGGGTGCCTACCTCTTTTCACAAAAGAGTTTTGTTTGAAGAGTTCTCCGGTGAATGGTGTTCCAATTGCGTAAGAGGAAATAAAGAGTTTCTCGATATAATCAAAAGCAATCCCGGTGATATTATGGGTGTTTCGATACATTCGGGCGATGCATTTGAATTGGAATATCCGGCAATTGCACCGTTTTTAATCTCTGAGTTTAATATTGATTATTTTCCTTTTGCTTTGGTTGACCGGGTTGTGAATGAATCTGATTACAGAGTATTAATTGATCAAAGATTAGGAATTAAATACAATGCGGGAGTTAAACTGAAAACTGAAATTATTGAAAATGAATTGCTAATTGAAGTAGCTTATGCTGCAAATTCCGATTTTGATAATACTTTGCTCACGGTTTATATAACAGAGGATAATGTACCCGAATCATCGCCCGGAGCACAAGTTGGTGGTGGAGGCAATTATATTCATCAAAAGGTTTTGAGAAAGGTTTTGACATCAAAAATAGGAATTCCGGTTGAACTTCAAAAAGGGAAAATATACAGAATTACCTTTTCTACAAATATTTCAAAATATAAAAAGAACGATTTAAATGTTATAGCTTTTCTTCACTATGGCTCCACGAGATCTTATGAAGTGATAAACGGGAATCAAGCCAAAGCAGGGGGAAGTGCCGGTTGGTAACTTGTATTCAAAAATGTTTCCATCCCTGTGCCTTAAGTTTATGCAGTTTTTTTCCGGTAGATAAAAGATTAATTCCATCTTGTAGCTCTTTAACTTCACCAATGATATTTACATCGGGCAGATATCTGACTATTTCCAGATCTTTTGGATCAACTGTGAAAAGCAATTCATAATCTTCCCCCCCGCTCAATGCAGCAGTGGTCGGATCTACCTGAAATTTCAATGCCATCTGCTGTGCATCGGGATGTATTGGTATTTTATCTTCTTCTATCAATATTCCTACCTTGGATTGTTTGCTGATATGAAACAATTCCGAAGCCAAACCATCTGATATATCGATCATTGAAGTAGGAACTAAATTTGATTTTTGAAATAATTCAATTATATCTTTTCTTGCTTCCGGTTTGAGAAATCTGCCGATCAGATATTTTTGATCTTCAAGATCTATTTTGATATTCGGGTCGGACTTTTGCAACTGTCTTTCCCTTTCCAGCAATTGCAGACCCAGATAGGAAGCTCCGAGATCGCCTGTCACACAGATAATATCTCCCGGTTTTGCCCCCGATCGATAAGCTAATTTATTTTCTTCTCCCTGACCTATTGCTGTAATACTGATAGTGAGTCCTGAATGCGAAGAAGTGGTGTCTCCTCCTACCAGATCAACTCCATAAGCTTCACAAGCTGTTTTGATACCGAAATATATTTCTTCCAATGCTTCAACTGAAAATCTGTTTGACAACCCAAGTGAAACTGTTATTTGTTTTGGAATGGCATTCATGGAATAAATGTCCGACAGGTTAACGATTACAGATTTAAATCCCAGATGCCTTAATGGAAAATATGAAAGATCAAAATGAATCCCTTCCATCAACAGATCTGTTGAAACAACTGTTTTAAAACCGTTATAATCCAATACCGCAGCATCATCTCCAACACCTTTTATCGTTGAAGGATTTTTTATTTCAAAATCTTTGGTAAGTTTCTCTATCAGACAAAATTCTCCTAATGTGCTAATCTCTGTCCGCTTAATATCTCCCATTGTTTTTTTTACAAAGATAATTATTGTTAATGAGAAATCGGTATAATTCAAATCATATTTTATGCATTTTAATTACCAATAATTTAAAGCTTTTATAAATTTGCTTAGGAACCTCTATTTATAAGCAGTCTAAATATAAATTGTATTTAAAAGGACATAATAGTCGGTTATTTTTGAAATATTTATTTATCATTTCCTATTTTTGCGTTGATTTAATATTTACTTTTAATATTATTTACGGGGAATTTTAAAATCTTACCTAATAATGAATAATAAAATTTTTAGAAACCAACTGATTCTGGCATTGTTATTTTTTGGAGTTTTTTATAGTTTAAATGCTCAGTCAGTTGAAGAAGGAAAGCAGTTGTTTAAAGATAAAATCTGTGCATCTTGTCACAATAAGAATATGAAAGATAAGCTTGTTGGACCCGCACTTGCCGGAGTTGAAGACAGATGGGAAAACAGAAAAGATCTTTTTGAGTGGATAAAAAATCCTCAAAAGCTTTTGGATGCCAAACATCCTTATGCGACTAAATTATTTGAGGAAAATAATAAAATTCCGATGACTCCTGTACCGGGAATAACAGATAAGGAAATTGAGTCTATACTCCTGTACATTAAAAGTCAGTCGGGAGAAGCTGTTCCGTCCAATGCCGGTGGAGCTGACAATGCTTTGGCGATGAAAGGCAAAGAATTGTTTAAATCCAAAGGATGTGCTGCTTGCCACGATGCAAAATTAAAGAGTAAATTGGTAGGTCCAAATCTACTGAAAGTTGCAGATAGGTGGGATAATAAAAAAGATTTGTATTCCTGGATAAGAAATCCACAGAAGCTTTTGGATGCCAAACATCCTTATGCGACTAAATTGTTTGAAGAAAACAATAAAATTCCTATGACTCCGAATCTTGATATCACTGATGATGAGATCGAAGCTATTCTTGCATTTACAAGCAATCCTCCTTCAGAGGCACAACCGGTTGCTAAAAAAGCAGGAGATGATTATTTGGAATTAGCAAAAGAAACTCCGGTTGCTTCTACAAATGAACCCGGTTTTTTTAGTAGTTTGACATTTTTTATCGTATTATTTATCTTATTGTTGTTAGTAGCGTTTTATTTGGCATATGTTGTAGCTAAAACCAAGGTTAAAGCATATAAAGATGAATTTGGAGAAACAAAGAAACTTTGCGTTTTGGAAGTTCTGTTCTTCAATAGAACCGTAATGAAATTTGCTTTATTCGGATTTTTGGTATTCGGAACATATTTTACAGCAGTCAGAGGTATTAATCTTGGAAGACAACAAGGATATCAACCTGATCAGCCTATTGCCTATTCTCACAAAGTACATGCAGGAGATAATGCCATTGATTGTGAATTTTGTCATGATGCAGCAAGGAGATCGCGACATGCAATGATACCGCCTACAAGCACATGTATGAAATGCCATAAAGCGATAAAGAAAGGATCTGAATACGGAACACAGGAATTGACAAAAATCTATGCATCTATCGGTTTTGATCCTGCAACAGGCAAATATATTGATAATTATAATAATATGAGCCAGGACGATGTTAAAAAAATCTTTACCGAATGGATTAAAAATGAAAATAAAGGTGATGATAGAATTGCCGAAGAGCAATGGAAAAATATTGTTAGTTCACTTACCGATGAAAATAAAACGAAAGTTCAGGGACCTATAAAATGGACAAGAATTCACAATCTTCCCGACCATGTTTATTTCAATCACTCCCAACATGTGACTGTTGCAAAATTGGAATGCCAAACTTGTCATGGTCCAATTGAAGAAATGGAGAAAGTAAAACAATATGCTCCATTATCAATGGGCTGGTGCGTTAATTGTCACAGACAAACTGATATCAAATTCAAAGATAATAAGTATTATGACAACTATTATGCAAAATATCATAAAGAGATAAAAGATGGTACACGTTCAGGTGTAACCGTTAAAGATATCGGTGGTATTGATTGCCAAAAATGTCACTATTAAAAATAATTTGATTATTGAATTTTTGAAATATTCTAAGAATAATATAGAAATCATTATAAAATGAAGAAAAATAATAAAGTCGATAAACTCTGGATTGGAAAAAAAGATCTTAAAGCTGATCCTCAATTTATGACAGAAGCTGTCAATGAGTTTAAAGAAGTTCCTCCTACTCAGGAGCAAATCGCCGGTATGGAATCAAAAGGTCTTCTTAATAGTAACAGAAGGGATTTTCTTAAAGTTCTGGGATTTGGTTTAGGAGCTGCAACCATAGCAAGTTGCGATATTCCTGTCAAAAAAGCAATTCCTTATGTAGTAAAACCCGAACAAATAGTACCAGGAGTACCTACTTATTATGCTTCCACATTTGTCAAAGGGGGAGATTATTGTCCGATAGTTGTTAAAACAAGAGAAGGACGCCCTATCAAAATAGAGGGTAATAAACTTTCAAAAGTTACTTCAGGGGGAACATCCGCCAGAGTCCAGGCTGAAGTTTTAAACCTGTATAACAATTACAGACTCAGAGGACCAAAGATCAAAAAGGGTGATAAGTTTGAAAAAACCACCTGGAAAGAACTAGATGCAGCTGTTTTATCGGGCTTGAATGATAATTCAAATATCAGGTTGGTAACCAATACTGTTTTAAGTCCTACCAAAAAGAAAGTTTTTGAAGATTTTATAGCAAAATATCCAAATACCAAAGTTGTTACTTATGATCCCGTATCATCAGCAGCATTGTTGATCGCTAATGAAAAAAGTTTCGGGAGAAAAGAAATTCCTGATTACAAATTTGATCAGGCAGATGTTATCGTTAGTTTCAATGCTGATTTTCTGGGGACATGGATTTCACCTGTTGAATATTCAAAACAATATGCAAAAAACAGGAAAATTGATAATATCGAGCATCCAAAGATGTCAAGACATATTCAGGTTGAATCATTTATGTCTTTGACCGGTTCCAATGCAGATAACAGAATACTGGTAAAACCATCCGAACAGGGAGCTGCTATTGTATATCTTTATAATGAATTAGCAAAAAAATCAGGAGATCAGAAGCTGACGAAATTGGAACTGAATGAGAAAGCACAAAAAGCTTTATCTCTTCTCGCAGAGGAACTGTTTGAAGCAAAAGGTAAATCACTTGTTGTTTGCGGAAACAATAATGTTGGAGAGCAGGTATTAGTGAATAAAATAAATGATATTTTAGGAAATATTGGAACTACTGTTGATTTTACGGAAGCTTCTTTCCAAAGACAGGGAGATGAAAGGGAAATGAATGATTTAGTGAAAGAAATGGCAGCCGGAAAAGTTGATGCTGTATTTTTCTTAGAAGCTAATCCGGTATATGATTATGTAGGAAAAGCAAAACTTAAAGCGGCATTGGCAAAAGTCAAAACAAAAGTTTCGCTGGGATATAGCCTTGATGATACCGGAGTAGAGTGCAATTATCTTGCACCTGTACATCACGGATTGGAAAGCTGGGGCGATGCAATGCCTAAACGAGGGCATTATAGCCTGATGCAACCGACTATAAGTGCTATTTTTGATACCAGACAAGGAGAGGTGAGTTTATTGAAATGGGCAGGCAAACTCAATGAAAGTGCAGATCAGCCATATTATTCATATCTGAAAAATAACTGGAAAGAAATGTTTTTCTCAGCTGGAGATGCATTGGGTGAATTTAGAGGATTTTGGGATAAAGCTCTTAAAGATGGAGTTTATTATTCAAAACCTGCTACTGTAAATGTTTCATTCAGTGGTGATATTATTGAAGCAGCTACTAAAGTGACAAAACCGGCAAAAGACGGAATTGAAATTTCATTTTTCGAAACCGTTAATATGGGAAATGGACAGTATTCTGAAAATCCATGGCTGCATGAAATGCCAAACCCCGTAGACAGAACAGCCTGGGGTAATCATATGCAAATTCCTATTTGGTTTAACGGAGATAAAGACTTTATTACTTTCAATAATCTGGAAGATGGAGATAAAGTGGAATTTGAAGCAAATGGAAACAAAAAAGAAATAGCTGTTGTAAGTACTTTTGGACAAATGCATGAAACTGTTGCCGTTCCGTTGGGATATGGAAGAAAATTTGCAGGAATGGTTGGTTCCAATGTTGGTGTTGATGTGAATGATATGTTGCAGGATTCTGACGGATTGACGCAGTATTTTCTTACAGGAGTTAAAGTTAGTGAAAAGATTGGAAAAGATGATGATTTTGCACATGTTCAATATCATCACACAATAGGAGTTACTGCAAAAGACAGCAAAACGGGAGAAATGAAGAATGCTGACGAATCTGCTCTTCCTGATTCATTTTGGAAAGATGTGTTTGGAGTAGAAGGATTTCAGGGAGCATTGACAGACAGATCCGTTATTTTCAGGTCAAATCTGAAAGAAGTTAAAGAGCATGTTGAAGAATTAAAAGAGAAAAGAGAAGAATTCAAACATCTTAATGAGCAACAAATTTATCATGGATATGATGAATTATACGCTATGGGACATCATTGGGGAATGCATATAGATACAAACCTTTGTACAGGTTGTGGTTCTTGTACCATAGCTTGTATGGCTGAAAACAATGTTCCGGTAGTAGGTAAACATGAAATTCACCGGCATCATGAAATGTCCTGGATTAGGATCGACAGGTATTTTTACGGGGATGTGGAAAATCCGAATACAGTATATCAACCAATGATGTGTCAACATTGTGATAATGCGCCTTGCGAAAATGTTTGTCCGGTAAATGCGACAAACCATAGTTCCGAAGGTCTTAACCAAATGGTTTATAACAGATGTATCGGTACCAGATATTGTGCCAATAACTGTCCTTATAAAGTGAGAAGATTTAATTGGCTGGATTATACGACTGCTGATATTTTTTATGAAAATGAACCTGCTTTGAGAAGTAGTGACTGGCTTGAAATGATGGGAGAAGATAATGAGATATTTGGTAGTGATCCATTGACAAGGATGGTTTTGAATCCTGATGTTACTGTAAGATCAAGAGGTGTGATCGAAAAATGCAGTTTCTGTGTTCAAAGAATCCAGGAAGGTAAATTGAATGCCAAGAAAGAGCAGAGAAAACTAAGAGAGGATGATGTTGTGACAGCATGTCAGGGAGCATGTCCTACAGGAGCAATAGTATTTGGAGATATGAATGATAAGGAAAATGAATTGAATAAGAGGACAGAAAGTCCATTGACTTATATAGCATTGGAAGAAACCAACGTAAGATCATCTGTTTGTTATACTATGAAAGTAAATAATAGAAACGAAGAATTTAATGCATAATTGATTTTTGAAAAAAAAATAAATTTTATAAAATGAGTGCACCGGTATCAAGTATTAGAGAACCATTAGTTTTAGGGCATAAAACCTACCATGATATTACGGAAAATTTGGTAGCTCCCACGGAGAAAGCACCTCCTTTATCATGGATAGCGATATTTATTCCTGCAGTTGCCCTCTTGGGCTTAGGTACATTTGCCGCTGTTTGGACGATTTATGGTGGTATTGGAACCTGGAATCTAAACAGGACTATCAACTGGGGATGGGATATAACCAACTTCGTATGGTGGATTGGAATTGGTCATGCAGGAACCTTGATTTCTGCGATTTTATTGCTTTTTAGACAAAAATGGCGTACAGGAGTTAACCGTGCAGCCGAAGCTATGACGATTTTTGCCGTTATGTGTGCCGGATTTTTTCCGATAATTCACATGGGTAGAGTTTGGAATGCGATGTTTATTTTTCCTTATCCTAATACCAGAGGTTCATTATGGGTAAACTTCAACTCGGCATTGCTTTGGGATGTATTTGCTATTTCAACATATTTTACGGTATCGTTGTTGTTTTGGTATACAGGTTTAGTACCTGATTTGGCAACGATCAGAGACAGAGCAAAAGGATTGAGAAAGAAATTGTATTCTTTCTTTGCTTTGGGATGGACAGGTGCAGCAAAACACTGGCAAAGATGGGAATATCTTTCATTGGTTTTGGCCGGATTGGCAACTCCGCTTGTACTTTCCGTTCATACAATAGTAAGTTTTGACTTTGCTACTTCAATGATACCCGGATGGCATACCACTATTTTTCCTCCTTATTTTGTTGCAGGAGCTGTATTTTCAGGTTTTGCAATGGTGTTGACATTAATGTTGATCGCAAGAAAGGTATTGCATTTGGAACAATATATTACAATAGCACATATAGAATCAATGAATAAAGTTATTCTAACAACCGGTTCTATTGTAGGAGTTGCATATATTACAGAGTTATTTATTTCCTGGTATTCAGGATATATTTATGAACAATGGGCGTTTTTCAACAGGGCTTTTGGAGTTTACTGGTGGTCATATTTCGGTATGATGACCGCTAATGTTATTTCTCCGCAGTTTTTCTGGTCAAAAAAATTAAGACGTAATGTTACTTTCACTTTCTTTTTGTCAATATTTATAAATGTTGGTATGTGGTTTGAAAGGTTTGTGATTATTGCGACTACATTGGCAAGGGATTTTCTGCCTAGTTCATGGAGTTATTATTCTCCTTCCTGGGTTGAAATAAGTCTTTATCTTGGTACTTTTGGATTATTCTTTACATTGTTTTTAATTTTTGTCAGAGTAGCACCTGTTGTAGCTATTGCAGAAGTTAAACATATTTTGAAAAGCGCCGGAGATCAGTATGTTGGAGAAAATGCAACTAAAAATCATTGATAAATTATAAAAAATAATATATAATGAAGAAAAGAAAAGATGTCGTTTATGGCATATACAATGATGAACATGATTTATTGAATGCTGTCAGATCAGCAAAGGATAAAGGAATGGAAATAATGGATGTTTATTCTCCGTTTCCCGTTCATGGATTGGATCCCATTTTGGGATTGAAAGAATCAAGACTTCATATAGCAGGTTTTTTCTATGGATTAGTTGGTACTTTAACAGCATTTCTCGGAATGACCTGGATTTTCACAAAGGATTGGCCTATTATTTTTGGTGGAAAACCTTATTGGGCAGTTCCTTCGTTTATTCCGATCACTTTTGAGCTTACGGTTTTATTTGCTGCCATAGGCATGACCATTTCTTTTTATGTAGTATCCGGAATGGGATTTGGAGTTGATAATTTTATTTTGGATGACAGGATATCTGATGATAAATTTTGCCTTGCATTTGATAAAGATGAAGTCGATGCATCTGCTGCAAAGGATTTTTTGGAGTCAACAAATGTTGAAGAAATTCATGAAAAAGTTGTAAAAGCTTGATAATCTTTAAAAATTATTTAAAATGAAAATTATAAAGAGTTTGTTTTTTGTTTTTATTCTTGCAATTATGCTGGGATTTACGGCGTGTCAACAACCCGGAGTAAATAATCCGGGAAGTGAATATATGCCCGATATGTATCACTCAATAGCATATGAAGCTAATTATGAAACTTATTACCCGAGAAATCAATGGGTAGATAAAAAGACGTATCTTAAGTATGACCAACCGCGAAAACCGGTAAAAGGTACGATTTCAAGAGATAACGGAGTTTCTGACAGCAAGCCTTTTTATTATGGCGATACGGAAGAAGAAAGACAAAGAGCATTTAAAGAAATAACCAAAGCGCCTTTTGAACCCACGGAAGAAGGTTTGGCAAAAGGTAAACATCTGTTTAATATTTATTGTGCGATTTGTCATGGTGAAAAAGGCGACGGGGAAGGATACCTTGTTAGAGAAGATGGTGGGGTGTTTCCGGCTATGCCCGCAAACTTTTTAACCGATGATCTGAAAAATTCTTCAGATGGAAGATATTATTATACAATAATGAAAGGTAGAAATATGATGGAGCCTTTTAATGATAAATTGGATTATGAAGAGAGATGGCAGGTTATCCAATATATTAGAACATTACAAAAGTAAAAAAATTATAACCTTAATTGGTTTTTAGGTATTATTGAAAAAAATTGTTTATCAATATACCGGATCTAGAAATAATATTATAAAAATAAATTTCAATTTGAAATGAATCGATTTGAATTTTCAGGAAAACTTAAGACAACATTATTAATAGGTATTGTTATCGGAATAGTGAGTTTGATTTTAGAGTATTTTGTATATTCAGATGATGTCCACTCTTTGTTTTGGGGAGATGTACTTCTTAATAATGCCTATTTTATGGGAATGGCTTTGATGGCTTTATTTGTTATGGCTGCATTTATTACAGCATGGACAGGATGGTATACAGTATTCAAAAGATTGTTGGAAGCATTTAATGCATATCTGATACCCGGAGCTGTCATAATGTTAATTTTGGCAATAGGCAATTATTTTGGATGGCATCATTTGTATCTTTGGGCAGATAGCCATTTTGCAGAGCATGATGAAGTAATTTCCGGCAAATCGGGTTTTCTAAATATCAATATGTATTTGATTGCAACAATTGTTTTTGTAGGTCTGTGGCTACTATGGAGATATAAATTGAGAAGCTTGTCTTTAAGAGAAGATGCCGGAGTGAAAGGAGATTATTCTTATCATAGAAAAATGAGAAATTGGGCAGCTACCTTTTTACCATTGGCAGGCTATACGAGTGCTATCATGATATGGCTATGGCTTATGTCGGTGGAACCTCATTGGTATAGTACTATGTATGCATGGTACACTTCTTCAAGTTGGTTTGCAGGTTCCTGGTCATTGATGATTCTGGTGATGATCTATCTCAAAGGGAAAGGATATTTTGATAAAGTAACCAAAGAGCATATTCATGATATGGGTAAATATCTTTTTGCTTTTAGTATTTTTTGGGCATATCTGTTCTTTGATCAATATATGCTGATATGGTTTGGTAATGTAGGTGAAGAGACTGCTCACTTCAAATTGCAACAAACCGAATATCCATTCTTATTTTTCACTATTTTGATATTGAATTTTATAGTTCCGTTCCTTGGATTGATGATCAATACAGCAAAAAAATCATTTTGGATATTAGGATCAGTTGCTGTTTTGACATTTATAGGTCACTGGCTGGATATTTATCTGCAGGTAAAACCATATGTTGCTGAGACTACAGCTGAAATAACGGGAAAACATGTTCATGCATTTCCTTTTCCCAATTTGGTAGAGTTTGGTGTTATGATCGGATTTTTAAGTTTGTTTTTGTTTGTTACTTTTAAATGTTTGTCTAAAGCAAATTTAATCCCTGAAAATGATCCTTATCTGGAAGAGAGTCTTCATCATCATGTTTAATCTTAAAAAAATAATATTATGTATCCATTTTTACAAACTTTAATATATACGCTGATATTTTTAATTATAGGAGAAGTAATAGCTTACTTCAGCTATCTTGCGAAGGTAAAGGAAAAATAGAGAATTCCGTCTTTTTTGATTATTTTTTGGGATTTTTCTGAAAATCAATACAATCTCTATAGATTGAAATATACCTTGTAAGTTATGTGCGCTTTGCATATTATTATGAACTAAGATTAATATTAATACCGGATATTAAATATTCTGTAATTCGTACATTGTTTAATGTTAATATGATATCTGATATATTCCGATTTTCCTGATCAATTTAATTATAAATCTTTTTTATATATTTACTCAGGCAAGGTGTTTTTTTAGTCAAAATGATTCTACCTGAGAGGGTGCCGCCTTTCTATTTATCCATAATTTTTAATGTTTGGTAGAATATATTTAATAATGGATCACAATAGTATTAGTATTGCAAATTATTATAGAATTTCTAAATTATTTTATTCAAATTAATCAAATGAAACGTTTTTTTATATTAGTTTTTTCATTATTAATGATTTCATCCGGTACATTTGCTCAAAGAGGCAGAGGAATGAAAGGGAAAAATATGCAACAGACATTGAAAGGGTATATTTCAGGAAATGTTATTGATTCAATTTCCGGAGAAACAGTTGAATTTGCTGTAGTTGAAGTTCTTTCAAACCGTTCAGGTAAGCAGATCAACGGAGCATTATCAGATGAGAACGGACATTTCAAAATTGAAGATGTAAAAACAGGAAAATATAAAGTTAAAGTTAGTTTTTTGGGCTATAAGCCTAAAATAGTGGATAATGTAGAATTAACATTGAAAAACCCTGATAAAAAGCTTGGAGATATATTTATTTCTCCTTCTTCCAATATGCTCAACGAAGTACAAATTGTAGATCAAAGGTCTTTGGTTGAATCCAAAATAGATAAAATTGTATATAATGTATCAAAAGATCCGACATTAACAGGAGGTGATGCTACTGATGTACTGAGAAAAGTGCCGATGTTGAGTGTGGATATGGATGGCAATGTGTCTCTTAGAGGTTCTTCTAAAGTAAAGATCTTGTTGAATGGAAAGCCTTCGGGTTTATTTGCTGATGATGTTGGAGAAGCCTTGCAAATGTTTCCTGCGGATGAAATAAAAAAAGTAGAAGTATTGACATCACCAGGTGCAAAATATGACGGGGAAGGTTCTGCAGGAATTATAAATATTGTCACAAAAAAAGGTATCATTAAGGGTATAAAAGGGAGTGTACGTTCTTTTTTTGGGGATAAAATGGAAAGTCTTCATGGCAGTCTTGCGGTAGGAAAAGGAAGGTTTGGTCTTAATACACGTATCGGAGCAAGATACAAAATACCGGCTACCAGTACAAATGAGTTTTACAGGGAAACCTATCGTGATGGCAATACCCTGGTTTATAAGCAAAATGGTAATTCAAAAGTCAGTCGTCTGGGAGTTGGAGGTGTTATTGGCGGGTTTTATGATTTTAATGCTTATAATAGTATTAATACCAATCTTAGACTTAGAGGTCATGGGTATGAAACTGACGGCTTTTTGGATGTTGAAAACAGTAATGATAAATACAAAAGATATACAAGCGGTTTGAGAAGCAGAAGTACATACAACTGGACAACTGATTATACTAAGAAATTTAAAAGAAATAAAGAGCAAAAGTTGGTTTTGGCATCGCAGGTAGAGGGGAATATTCAAAAAAATAATAATGAAAAATATTATGATTATGATCCTACGATAGAAAGAAATGATAATAATGGTTTGAACAGGGAAATAACATTACAGATAGATTATGTGCATCCTGTTAATCAAGTTGTAAAATTTGAGGTTGGCGGAAAAACTATTTTACGTGATCTAACCAGTGATTTTTCAAGGATATATACATTAAAACCTTCAAATGTTGATTCGATAGATAAAAGCAATACGGATATATTTTATTATGACCAAAATGTTTATGCAGGTTATTTATCGGGAACTTTTAATTTACCGCACAGATGGGGAATGATTGCAGGAGTAAGATATGAACATACACAGATAAAAGGTGATTTTGATACATTTGAAAAAAAATTTACTAATGATTATGACAATTGGTTTCCAAGTATAACTCTCTCTAAGAGATTTAAGGATTTTTCCAGTTTAAAATTCAGCTACAATCTTAGGATTCACAGACCGTCTCTGACTTACATAAATCCATTTGTCGATAATAAGGATCCTTACAATATTTCTTATGGTAATCCTTATATTGCACCGGAAAATACACAGCAATATGAAATTGGCTATTCTAAATTCATGAAAGGTTCCATGATAAACATGTCCGTTTATTATCGTAATACAGATGATGTTATTGAAAGTTATTTATTTATTGATTCTGCAGGTGTTTCCAATACTACTTATTATAATATTGGTAAAACGGATTATTATGGAATAAATATTTTTGCTTCAGTAAAATTGATGAAAATAATTGAACTGAGAGGAAATTTTGATATTAACAAATATTATATTTCAGGAGATGTAAATAATGAAAATCTTAAAAATGAAGGATATATTTATAACGGCTTCTTAAGTTCTAATATCACGATTTTTAAAGATTGGAAAGCTGAAATTTGGGGATTTTTCAGATCCCCCAGATATACACTGCAAGGGAAAAACCCTTCATTCTCAATGTTTAGTCTTGGAGTGCAAAAAGAAATATTCAATAAAAAAGGCAAGATCGGACTTAGATTAGTAGAACCTTTTAAAGCTGATAAAGAATTTGTAACAGAACTGGAAGGATCAAATTTTTATCAAAAAAATGTTTTATCAGTACCATTCAGATCAATAGGTATATCATTTAGTTATAGTTTTGGTAAACTTGATTTTAAAGAAAGAAAATCTTTTATCAGAAACGATGATTTAAAACAAGGTGGCAGTGATGACGAAGGAAGTACCGGTGACAAACAATGACCTCAGGAGGTCAAATGTTTTGCATTTTACTCCACATTCCAATCATTTTGTTATTTTTGTGAAAATTTAGAATTAAAATGAAAAGATTTATTTTAATCACATTGTTTTCACTGCTTTGTTTAAATCAGTCTGTTGCTGTTAATTTGTCTCCACAGTCAAAGGTTTCATTAATGGTTGTTGGTCCTTATTACAAAGATTTTGCTTCGATTTGGGGACATGTTGCAATTTGGATAAAAGATGAACCTAATAATATAGATAAAATATACAATTACGGTGGTGCTGCTTATGGTGGCAATTTTATGTTGAGACTGGTGACCGGTAAATTGAAGTTTTATCTGGATACCAGGCAAACTTTAGCTCAGGATCTAAAAACTTATTACCGAGCAAAAAGAGATGTTTATTTGTATGAGATAAATCTTGACCTGACGGAAAAAAATAAATTATATCATTATCTTGAAAATAACGCAAAAGAAGAAAATAAATATTATAAATATGAATTCTATAAAGATAATTGTACAACACAATCTTTAGATGCCATAAAAAACAGTATCAATGGTAAATTGGTTTATGAGAATAAAAGTACAAATATTACTTATAGAAAAATTTGTGATGACAAATTTCCTGTTTTCCCTGAAGTTGATTTCCTGATAAAACTTATTTCCGGTTCCAAGAATGATGAAAAATTAAATCTTGAAGATATATTTTTTGTTCCAGAATATATGACTGATAACCTGCTCAAAGCAAAAATTAAAAACGGTAATAGAGAAAAACCGTTTTTTAAGGGTATTAAGCAGGTATATGATTTTCCGGATGTTGAATTAAAATATTCATTTTATAGTTCGGCACTGTTTTATATATTGATATTGTTTTTTATAGAATTAATTCTTTTTGCATATTCTTATATAAGTAAAACAAATTATTTCAAATGGTATGATTATCTGTGGTTTGCTATAACTTCGATTGTTTCTCTATTTTTGCTTTATGTTATGATATTTACTCATTATATAGTAACTAAATGGAATTTTAATTTGCTATGGGCAAATCCCTTATTCATACTTGTTTTCTTTTTAAAAGGGAAAAATAAAGAATTGATATTTAAAATTATTTCCGTATCAATATTATTTGTTTTTGCAGGAATTTTATTCTTGCCACAGAAATTCTACCTGCAAAATTTACTTTTGGCAGCAATATTGCTCATGAAAAGCCTGAAATATGGTTTTTTGAAAACCGGATTCACAAGATAAATGGGAATTTTTGAAAGAATATTAAGATTTTGGATTATACGATATATCCTTGGACCGAAGAGTTTTTCTGCTATTTTGGGTTTTATTTCGGGCAGGGATGTACCTAAATGGTTGCTAAGACCATTTTTGAGATTTTATATTTGGAAATATAATATCAATATCGATGAATTTGATGTAAATATTGACACTGTTGCTTCATTTAAGGATTTTTTTATTAGAAAGTTTAAACAGGGAAAAAGACAATTTACCGGTGATTTTGTATCTCCCGCAGAAAGTATAGTTACCGATTATGGATATATTGAAGATGAAAAAAACCTTGAAGTTAAAGGAATGGTATGCAAAATGAATGATTTCTTCTATGAAGCATCTCCTTATAACTTTAAGAGTTTTGCTATTTTTTATCTTTCTCCTGCCGATTATCACAGAGTTCACGCTCCTTTTGATATTACAATAAATAAAATTGTTTATATTCCGGGAGATCTGTATTCCGTAAAACCTAAAACAGTTGAAAAAAAAGATACTCTTTATTGTGATAATAGAAGGGTTGTTCTTTACGGAGATAGTAAATATGGAAAAGTGGGAATAATTTTAGTCGGAGCTCTTATAGTTGGTAAAATAATCTTGAATTTTGGGAAAAGGCCAAAACATAAAAGATATAAGGTTGAGGAGGTAAATGTGAAAATATCTAAAGGCGAAGAAATTGGCAGATTCGAACTGGGTTCCACAGTTATTTTACTTATGGAAGATGGTTATTTGGTCAATATGCCCGTTGAAAAGGGGAAGCATATACTTCTCGGAACCGATTTGAGTAAAGCCTTTGAAAATTTATCTGTATAAAGTATAACCTCCCTGAATTCCTTTTTTAGTGATAACAATCTGCCAAAGTTGATTGTATCTTGATCTGAATGAAGCGGCACTGGATAATAAATAGTATGTCCACATTCTGAAAAACCTGTCATCATAATCAGATTTTAATTTATCCCAATTGTTTGTAAAATTTTTAAACCATTCCAATAAAGTATAATCATAATAATGTCCGAAATTATGCCAATCTTCAATAACAAATTGTTTTTCCGTGGCTCCGCCTATTTGTTTAATGGAGGGCAACATGCCGTTTGGAAAGATATATTTATCAAACCATGCACTTGTAGTTGTGACAGATCTATTGGAACCTATTGTTTGAATAAGAGCAATACCATTGTCTTTCAAATTATTATTTATCGCATTGAAGTAACTTTTATAATTCTTATAACCCACATGTTCCATCATTCCTACACTTACTATCCTGTCATATTTACCTTTGATTTTTCTATAATCCGTAAGGTGAAAAGTCACGGGAATGTCTTTGCATAATTCTTCTCCAAGAATCTTTTGTTGTTTAGAAATAGTAATACCGGTAGTCTTTACGCCATATTTTTCATAAGCAAATTTTCCAAAGGCTCCCCAGCCACATCCCAAATCCAATACTTCCATACCTTCCTCCAACTGTAGCTTTTTACAAATCATATCAAGTTTGTTTTCCTGAGCTTTATCCAGATTTTCCGCATCTTTCCAGTAAGCACAACTGTAATTCATTCTTTTATCCAACATCAATTGATAAAGTTTATTACCTATATCATAATGTTTTTTCCCTACTATTTTTGCCCTTCCATATGATTGATAATTAAATATTTTAGAAAATAATACCCATAAAACAGTTGAAAAATTTTCTTTAACTTTGTCCTGTATATTTGCACGAAGCAATCTAGTCAGCATTTGATCGGGATTTGGAGAGTCCCACCATCCGTCCATATATGATTCCCCTAATCCTAATTCCCCGTCATGGATTATCCTTTTATAGAAATTTTCATTATTTATCTTAATATCCCAAGGTTTATCTCCATTTATGGTAATTCCTGCAATATTTAAGAATTTTTCAACGATATCTTTATGTTTTTTCATTCAATATTTTTGTACAAAGTTAGTATATTTATGAAGGGATAACAAGAAAACAGTTGTTTTTTGATAGTTTATTTTTATAATATTGAACTAATAGTTGTCTTTTTTGGTTTAACTAAAATGGATCGCTTTATCGCATTTCGCTATTTGACGAAATGAGGAAAGTCCGGACAACGTAGAACACCGTACCGGTTAATAACCGGGATTTTGCTTAAGAGCAAAAGCCAGAAAGTGTCACAGAAACTATACCGTCCGTCTACTGACGGATAAGGGTGAAAACGTGTGGTAAGAGCACACGTTTCCGGATGGTAACATGCGGAAAGGATAAACCTTGCGGGTTGAAATGCCGTGTATATTCCGGGTTGAAAGTTGTTCGCTTGAAATAATGCTTGCTATTATTACCGGAAGGGGTAGGCAGAAATGTATTTTCTCTGTGAAGATACAAAGACAAATGATAAAGGTTCTTCTATTTGAAGAAAACAGAATCCGGCTTATAGATCCATTTTAAAACGATCATTTCCTTTTTGAAATGATCGTTTTTATTATATTACTTTTTTTTATCCTTAAATATTTGATATTTAATGCACAAATATATTATATTATTTTTATATAACTATTGAAAAATCTATTTGAAGTGCTGATAATTAATAAGATTTATATTTTTATTTTATTTATTAAAATATATATCTATATTAAAAAATATTAAATAATAGCAGTGGATACTCAAGGAGATACGAATTAAAATAAATTATAAATTAAAAAATACCCAACATCTTTTTTTCATAGATTTATCAATTAATTACCTTTGTATATTGATATATCTCTTCAGAGAATATCATAAGTTTTATAATGTAAAAGTTTTAAAATAGAAATTTCATGACAATGTGAATTGTTTTGAAATTTTGAAAAGACGAATCGAAATCGAAATTTAAAAGATTCAAGTTTAAAAAGAGTTTTATAACTCATTTTTGAATTTGATAAAAAAGGGAAAACTTAAAATTGATTGCATTGCTGTTATCTAGTGATGTGATATGTTTAAGTTTATGTATCTACTCAGGTAGGGGGCTTTTGAAAAAAAAGTGTTTTTTTCAGTCAAAATGATTTTACCGGAATAGATACAAATTTATATAATTTTAGACGAAATTCAATTGCGCAAAGGCGTAATTCACAATTTAGCCGGGTATCCCGGTAAACCGAAAAAATTTATTTTAATAACCAAAACTCAATCTCATGAAAAAAATGAATTTGAACTTTTTTGGGCTGTCAACGAAAATAGTTTTACCGCTATTTATGTTGTTTGGTCTGATTTTTTTAAGTGCGAATAATGCACAAGCACAAAGTAGCATGGAGGGTAAATTGTATGCTGAGGCAGTATCGAATCACATAACTCATTTACCATCTATTGTTTCGCTAACTTTACCTACTGCGAAAATTAGTAAAGAGGTTTTAAATAATCCTCAAAAAGCCAGTGAAGCTAAAATAGCATTGGATAAAAAGTATGGAGAATTGATTATTGCATTTCTCAAAAAGGATATAAAATCAGAAGATGCAATTGAAAATGTTTATAATTTGCTAAATGCGAAGATTTCTTCTGATTTACTAGATCCTGTCAGAGAAGTTTATAGGCAAATGTTAAACAATTAGAAAAGACGAAATTAAAATTTTATTAACCAAAACTCAATCTTATGAAAAAATATTTAAAATTATTTACGATTGCGATGTTGGTGTTCAGCGGTTTTTTCGCTACAGCGCAAACATGCAATTTTACAGCTTCTCAACCGGGGTATGATAGCGATCCAACAGTAGTGACTGTTGATTTGTCATGTGCTACCGGAACAGTAACAAATGTTATATTGAACAACTATGATATCCATTCTGCATCAGGTACTAGTTGGTGCCCGAGTTGGTATTCAACAAATGTATTTGTTAATGGAGCTCAGGTAGGAACAGAATTGTGTAACGCTGATGTTATGGCGATTGATTATTCACAATATGCACCTATCACGTCATTGGAATTTATAAGTGTGGATATGGATAATTTCACGGATGGAATTACTATGGATGTTGATGCAGATATTGAATATACCGTTGGCGGTGGCGGTGGTGGCGGTGCTACTGCATGTCATTTGGATTGTCCTGGTGATATGGTAGTATATCTTGATCCTGGTGATTGCTGTTGGGCTGCACAATATGATGCAAGAACAGAAGGTGATTGTACAACTCAATATGACACAATATTGACTGCACCACCTGTAACAAATGGGTTTACAGGAGATTTTGATGTATCTGCATTTCCTGAATGGAATCCTGATTTAGGGAATTTCTTAGCGGACTTTGCAGCCAATGCAGCAGCAGGAGGTTTCACATTGAATGGTCCTGGATCAGTAAATACAGCAGCGCAATATGGTATATCCGGTATATATTCCGCTATTGACATGGCCAATCTGCCAAACGAGATTACGTTGTATGGAAGAGATAGATTTACAGCTGGATGTACAGTAGAAGGAGAAGGAGCATTGTGGAATTATACTATGGTTAATTTTGTAGCCCCTTATGATGGAACATTCACCTTTGACTGGGAATATCATAATCATGACTTAGCACCATTCTGGGATCCGTTTGGATATATGTGGAATGGTACATGGGCATTAAATGATATTATGGATCCTGTAGGAGATTTAGATCAAAATGGTACATTTACACGACATATGAATGCAGGAGAATCAATTACTTTCTATGTTCTGTCTGATGATTATCCCTGCTCAACTGATGTTACAATGAGTAATATGTCATTTGCAGGAGATGCGATTACAGACGGTATAGTCTTGGCAGACGGACCTGCAATAGGAGATCCAATCTGTGACGGAGAAACTCAAACAGTAAAATTACAATTATTAGAGCATGGCCAGGTAATAGACAGTTGTCAATTTGATGTTACAGTACATGAATATCAAAACCCAACCACTACATTAGCCTGTAATGACCATGTACAAATATCAGTAGATGCGAATTGTGTTGGAATGGTAACACCTGATATGATATTGGAAGGCGGTCCATACGGATGTTATGATGACTATACGGTACAAATATTCAGTAGTATGCCAAGCAATGTAACCGGAGCTATAGGAGATATACCAAACCCGGCACCACTAGGAAATTGGGTAGTAGGAGTATATGATGAGACGGGCAACAATTGCTGGAGTACAATTACTGTATTAGACAAGATACCACCGACAATTGAATGTGCATGTCCTGTAGGAGGAGAATTTCCTGCAGGTTCGGTAGCACCGGGATCATTAGCCGGAGCATTTACTGATAAAGATTTGACAGCAGCACTTCATAAAGATTGTTGGGATTTTGGAACAGGAGATCAAGTTCCGGATCACGGAGATCATTACTATGATATATATGCTATCAATGTATCAGAAACAGGAACATATGCATTTGATGGAAGTGATGGAAATAAGATGTTAATAGGAATCTTTGATGCACCGTTCAATGCAGTAAATGTATGTGAAAACATGGTAGACGGAATGGGAGGCTATGTTTTGGGTTCATCAGGATTGTTCTATGAAGAACCTACTTCGGGAGGAAACCTTGATAATACAGTAGACTTGGTATCAGGAGTTACATATTATGTAGTAGTAAGTGATTTTGATGCTGAATATTTAGGCGGACATTCAATTTCAATAACAACGCCATCAGGAGCAGAAGTTACATTTGCAAAGACCGTATATGGAGCGGACTGTGAATTTGCAGGCTGTTACGAAGACGGAGTAGATTATGCCTTTGTATTACCTGACTATGCAGATAACTGTAGTGCAAACTTAACATGGACACAGAGCGTAAGAGACGGAGAAGATTGTGGAACCTATATAGTGACAAGACATTATACAGTAACAGACGGAAGTGGAATGACAGCAGAATGTAGTTCAGAATATTACTTCAAAGGAATCGACCTGTCCAATATGACATGGCCAGTAAACTTTGACGGACTACCGGAGCATGAGCCAATGTTGGAATGTGACGGAAGTTTACCAACTCCGGATGTAACAGGCGCACCAGTAGGTTACAATGATGCATGTGGAACAATAGAAGTATTCTACAATGATCAGGTATATGATTTGGAATGCGGAACAAAGATATTAAGATACTGGACAGTAGTAGATGATTGTACAGGAGGCGTATATGAGCACATTCAGGTAATCAGGATAACAGATACGACAGCGCCAACATTTATGGCACCTGAAGATATCACAGCCAAGACAAAAGCATATTTATGTAATGCAGATGTAGAAGTGCCGGCATTGATGCATTTGGGAGACAACTGTGATGCATATCCACAATGGTGGGTAACAACAAATGCAGGCGTATTGGTAGGAGATTTGAACTTCAACGGTTATGTAGATGCCAATGAGACATGGTATGTATTGGGAGCAGGCGAAGGCGAATATGAATTATGTTATCATGCAGTAGATAACTGTGGGAATCAGACAGATGCCTGTGTAACCTTGACAGTATTTGACGGAGTACCCCCAATACCTGTATGTGAGCAATATAAGCAAGTAAGCTTAACTGCGATGGGCAATGCAAAAGTATGGGCATGGGATTTTGACAGTGGCTCATTTGATAACTGTAACCCGGTATACTTTAAAGTATTAAGAGTAAATGATCAATTAGTATATGATGGAGGTTGTGAAGATTTGAATGGAGATGATAATCCATTTACAGCCGCGAATGATGTATGGTATGATGATGATGTATTCTTCTGTTGTGCAGATCTCGATAACAATGACGGAAACGTAATGGTATCAATGAGAGTATTTGATGTAGATCCTGGAGCAGGACCTGTAAATCCAAAGAGGATGTTACCAGGCGGTGACCTATATGGACATTACAATGATTGCTGGAGTATAGTACACTTAGAATGTAAGATACCACCGGTACTTGATTGTCCACCTGTAACAGTAACCTGTGAAGAGAGTTTGGATCCAAATGAGAATCCAAGATTATGGCCAAACGTAATAAGCGTATGTGGAGCGGAATTGGATTATAGTGATAACAGAGATATGGGAGTATGTGGAGCAAACATAGTAAGAACGTGGACAGCAACAGGATGTGGCATGCCAACTCAGTGCAAACAAAGGATCAAAGTAGAAACAACCGAGCCATTTGATCCATGTACAATCAAATTCCCAAGAGATGTAAAATCAGACTGTGCGAAAGAATTGAGAGACGGAGGTGAGCCAAAATGGGATGAGAATCCATGTAATGTAGTGACAGCAGAAGTTATAAATGAGGATACATTCACATTTGTAGACGGTGCATGTTATAAGATAGTAAGAGAGTGGGCAGTAATAGACTGGTGTGTATATGAGCCAAATACAGGAGCAGAAGATAATGTAGATGCGATAAGTGGAACAAAATTGAATTGTTCTCAATTAGTAGAAGACGGCTATTACAGATATACACAGATATTGATGGTAACTGACTTTATACCACCGACAATCAATTTGGAAGATCAATGTGTAGCGACAACAGACTGTTATGCCTATGATGTAGAGATGAAAGCGAGCGCGACAGATAGTTGTAATGTAGATCAGAAATTCTGGTGGAAATATATAGTAACCAATATGGATACATGGGAGACAGTACAGTACTCATACAATTATACACCAAGGCCAGATCAGGGAAGAAAAGGAAGCAGAAGCAAAGATGATTTAGAGAAGACAACAGATGCGAAATTAGTAATATTGGATCCATTACCAAAAGGCAACTATAGAGTGACCTGGACAGTAGGAGACGGATGTGGCAATGCAAACAGTAAGAATCAATATTTCACTGTAGCAGACAAGAAAGCGCCGACCCCTGTAATGGTAGATATAGCTACGGCAAATATGGTAAACGGTATGGTAGAGTTGAAAGCAAGGACCTTTGATAAGGGCGGTTGTGACTTTGGATGTTTGTCCTCATTTGACAACTGTACAGACAAATCCGGTTTGTTCTTCACATTTACAGATCAGATACCACACTTATGGGATAACCCATTGAAATGGCAAAAGCAGTTTAACAAATACGGAAGGAACTTCTTTGATCCTGCAACAGGAGCAATAAGCACAGAAGCGAATTACTTCAACGGAACAGCAGATGCATGGTTACCGGCAGAGAGGACAGCGCAAAGAGCATTTTTGTGTGATTATGCAGAAGATAATAATTATACACAAACAATCCAAGTATATGTATGGGATGAGTTTGCATACAATGAAGATTGTAATGATGGCAACTATGACTTTGCGAATGTATTGTTGAACATCAATCATTGTGGAAGTGGACAATCAAGATTGGTAAGCGGATTGGTAATGAATGTAGAAGAAGGAATGGTAATGACAGCAGATGACGGAGAGAATAAATCAAGCGTAGTAGCGTCAAATGGAAGTTATGCATTTGAAGCATTATCCAGAACAGAAGCTTATGATATCAGTGGTAAGTATGACGGAGATTACTTAAACGGAGTGACAACACTAGACTTAGTAATTATCCAGAAATATTTATTAGGCTTGAAAGAGATCACAGATCCATTGAAACTGATAGCAGCCGATGCAAATGGCAATGGAGATGTAGCAGCAAGTGACTTGTTAGAGATCAGGAAAGCGATATTGGGTATGAGTGATAATTTCACAAATGATTCATGGGTAGCAATCTCAACAGATTATAACTTTGAGAATGTATCGCAAGCAGCAGCGGAAGCACAAAATGCGAGAGTAAGACATATAACTGCAGGAGAAGCAAACATTACAGATGCGAACTTTGTAGGTGTTAAGATAGGAGATATGAACGGAAGTGCGAATGCATTGGAAAGCAGAAGTGGTAATAGTGTAACAATGATGTTGGATGATATGACATTGAAAGCAGGTCAGGAAGTAGAAGTACCATTCTACGCAAAAGACTTCAACAATGTATATGGAGCACAATTTACACTGAATGTAAGTGATATGAATGTAGAAGGAATTACATCAGGCGCAATTCAGGTAAATGGAAGCAACATCAATGTAGTGAACAACAATTTGGTAATGAGTTGGAATAATGCCAGAGGAGTAAATGTAGAAGATGGCACAGTATTGTTCACATTGACACTGAGATCAAATACAAATACAAATTTGAGTAATGTATTGAACGTAAACGATCAGGTATTAAGATCAGAAGCCTATACAGGATCTGACTTAGAGATCAATACAGTCAAATTAGGATACAGAAATAGTGGAGTAAGCTATGCGTTATATCAAAACGAGCCAAACCCATTCACAGAAGAAACAGTGATAGGCTTTGACTTACCTGAAGCAGGAGCATATACATTGACAGTATATGATGTAACAGGAAAAGTATTGGTAGTACGTAATGCAGAAGGTACAGCAGGATACAATGCTGAAAAATTGAGTAAGAAAGA